>CALCMV010000189.1 GCA_937967535.1 uncultured Saprospiraceae bacterium | reverse complement strand
GCCCGTTCCGCGTTAATTTTGCTATACATATACTCAATGAACGGGCTGGAAGCACCGTTCTACAGAGGCGCGGACTGGAAGTGCCGCGCTACAATACGATTATGAAAAAGCAACATTTGCCGGAAAAAATCTGCCTCGTGTGCAAGCGTCCGTTCAAGTGGCGAAAAAAATGGGCGCGAGACTGGGACAATGTGAAATATTGCAGCGAAAGATGCAGGAGAAATAACAAAGTAGCGAGCGACGAGTAGCGAGGTAGTGAGTTTTCTTGATTTGTAGAGCAAATTCATGAATTTTCTCTACAAATCAGACTACGCAAAAAAATCTACTTGATACTCGCCACTCGTTACTTGATACTCGTTACTCGTTACTACTTATGAAAACACTAAGACTTATACTCGGCGACCAACTCAATCACAATCATTCATGGTTTGGTGAGGTAAATAATGATGTGACGTATGTCATCATGGAAATGCGGCAGGAGACAGATTATGTGGCGCATCACATCCAGAAAGTCGTGGCGTTTTTTGCGGCGATGGAGACATTTGTGAGGCATTTAAAAGAAAACGGACACCATATTATTTATTGGAAATTGGATGAATCGGATAACCGTCAGGATTTGTCTGAGAATTTAAATTTTCTCATAAAAAAACACGGTTTTGAGCGTTTTGAATACCAATTGCCGGACGAATATCGGGTGGATGAGCAGTTGAAATCGTTCTGCAATACCGCTTCGTTTTCATGTGAATCATTTGATACAGAACATTTTATGAGTACACGATATGAGTTAGGTGAATTTTTCGAAGGGAAAAAGACCTATCTCATGGAATCGTTTTATCGCAACATCCGCCGCAGCTATAATATTATGATGGATGGTGATAAACCATTAAGCGGAAAGTGGAATTACGATGCCGAAAATCGTAAAAAATTACCCAAAAATCATGTACCTGTCACGCCATTAATTTTTGAAAAAGACCTTACAGAAATTCACCAAAGAATCACAAAAAACGGCGTAAAAACCATTGGAAATATCAATCCGAAACGCTTCATTTGGGCGACCACACGCGAAGAAGGACTTGCTTTGCTTAAATTTTTCAATGAAAATTGTCTCCCCTATTTCGGTACATATCAGGATGCGATGACACCGCATTATTGGGCATTATATCACTCGCGTTTGTCCTTTTTAATTAATTCAAAACTGCTTTCTCCATTGGAAGTCGTAGAGGCATCGATAGCGCATTGGGAGGCGCACAGCGAGGAGATTTCGATTGCTCAAATTGAGGGTTTTGTACGACAAATTATAGGTTGGCGCGAGTATATGCGCGGCGTATATTGGGCGAAAATGCCGGACTATGCCACGCTCAATTATTTTGAACATGACCGCAAACTACCCGACTATTTTTGGACAGGCAAAACAAAGATGAATTGCGTAAAACATGCGGTCACTCAGTCGCTTGATTATGCCTATGCACACCATATTCAACGGCTCATGGTTACGGGGAATTTCGCGCTACTTGCAGGTATTCATCCCGACGAGGTGGATGCTTGGTATTTAGGCATTTATATTGATGCGCTGGATTGGGTAGAGATTACGAATACGCGAGGTATGTCGCAGTTTGCAGACGGGGGAATTGTGGGGACGAAGCCCTATGTTTCATCCGCAAATTATATGGATAAAATGAGTCATTACTGTGCTTCGTGTTTTTATAATAAAAAAGAAAAAACGGGTGAAAAATCGTGTCCGTTTAATAGCCTGTATTGGAATTTTTATGATAGACATGCAGATAAATTAGCGAAAAATCCGCGCATAGGAATGGCGTATCGCTTGTGGAATAAAATGGACGGGGAGAAGCGTGCGGCGATATTAGAACAGGCAGAGAAGCACCTTGAAAATATTGAGAATCTGTAAGTACGCAGATTCTTTTTAGGCAACTCGAAATAAATAATTGGTTGCGAGTTGCCTTATTCAGCATCAAAAGATAACTTGTCTAAGCCCTTGAAGGTTTCATCTACGGAAAGTGCAAAACCAATCTCCTTACAAATTACTGTCTCTCCTGTTTTTGCAATTATTTTTGACTGATAATCAATACCTTTTGGATGCTTAAATACTTCAATCTGGTGGTCTTGGAGATTAATAATCCAGTATTCGGGGATCCCTGCACTGGCATAAATGGGGGCTTTGGCTTCACGGTCTCTTTTCAATGAAGAATCGGCTACTTCAATCACCAAAAGTGCATCTTCTGCCGATAATGTTTTGTTTACATAGTCGTCTTCATGAGGATTTGCGATGACAATATCCGGCTGTGGTTTTCCATGATTGGGAATTTTCAGCGAACTTTGTGGTGAACAAAAATAATCATCAGGGCGATATTTGTTGATTAGGCGCACTACACGACCTACTACCCCCAAGTGCGGATCACTTATCGGACTCATAATGGTAATTATTCCATTCAGCAATTCCACCCGTTCATCATCAAAAATGCCCGTTTTAAGAATCTTCTCATATTCATCTATGGTAAACCGATGTGGATCGATAGATTGAATGGCTAATAATGTTGATAACTGAACTGCCATCTTAAAAAATTTAAATTTAAGTCAAAGTTTATAACTGAGATTTTTTCATACACAAGTTAGTATTTTTTTGGTCAAATTCAAAATTCATTGAAATTGCAACATTTACCGGAAAAAACGCTTTGCCTGTAAGCGTCTGTTCAAATGGCGTAAAATCCTGTTTGTAATTTATCTTTCAAATTTTGAATTAATCTCCTGATAATCAACAACTATCTGCTTCATATGATATTCCAAATGAAATAAATAATCCCAAATCAGATAAGATAAATTCGACGGTTCGCCTTCCTTCAAAAGATTCATGCACATAAGGTGAAACTCATGCTCGGTAGTTGTTTTTTGTAAGACATTTTTCGGAATATCGCGCATCAAAATGCTCAAATGCCGATTGGACATTTCCCACAACTGCAATACATCTTCTATACTGCGGTTTTGATAGTCATTTTTAATGACCCACTCGTCGGCATCGTAGCCTTGAAAGATGAGATTGCCCTGCGATTCGGCACGTAAAAAACGTTGATGATTATTATACGCTGAATCTATCAAATGACCAAGAATTTCCTTTTTTGACCACTTCGCCGGAGCAGGTTTGTGATTCATTTCTGCCGCATCAATAGCGCGAATTTGGTCAGGAACTGTAGCTAAAATCCGGTTGAGTGTGTCGTGATAATTCATGCGATATTGGTTATCAGGCAGAAAAATTCCAAACAGGCTATCCGTTTAGAGCATGTTTAAATTTGCTTGTGGAATACTACTCGTCTGACGAAGGTTTTTGTGAAATGTAGTGATTTGTCTCATAAAATATTCGCATTGAATAAAGGGATTCGTCTGACGAGTATTCGCTTTAGGCAAGATTTAAATGGTTAGCCCTTTTAGGCATATTTTTAAATTGA
>CALCMV010000188.1 GCA_937967535.1 uncultured Saprospiraceae bacterium | reverse complement strand
TGTTAAAGACGATAAGCCAGTCGCACTTGTCTGACCAAAGCTGGATAACAGGTAGTCTGTGTATAAATCTAATCGTGCTTGCATGCAATAAAGCTACGCCTTTCAAGGAACTTGACAAAATCTAGTGCGTAACATCAGTTAATAACGTTTTGTCCTATCTATCATAGTACGCCAATCTCTAAGGGAAGGAGAAGAAAATAACTTCCATTAGAGACATGTAATAGACTGGCAATCAATCAATCAATTCAACAAATAAAATTTCAATTAATTTGTGTACAAACACGTTTATGGTAGAGCATGTTTGTTTGTTTTCAAACATACTTTAGTACTTTAGCAATATCAGTACTCATAAATCGTGTAAAATCAGTACAAAAGTATTTAATAATAAATTACATAATCATATAGTTATATAAATATATTACATCATACGTTTTTACACAATCAAGCCGTAAACACCTTTCACTTATGTTTTACATAAGTCATTTGTAATTGGTCTAATGTTTAGTGGACATCGAATAATGTGTGGAAAGCGAAGAGAACGCTATATACTTTTAAGTATAAATGTATAAGAGGTGAGAAAAGTAACTAAAACAGACCTTATCGATGTGCAAGGGTAAAATTGCTAAGTGGAGGTCGCCATTACTTGTGTGATGACGCAAAAAACAGTCTGCTCAATCCGTAAATCTTTCCTTTGTATTTCACTTCACAGATACATTTTTATCCTTATGGGACATTTCAGTGAATTTCCAGTTATAATTTTAAGTAATTTTATGTTATAATTTCTCGTAACTAATTCCTGTAAAATTATGGTTTATACACTGTAAAAAAACTTTGAATCAGTTCCAAATTCAAAACATAAACTTGTTAATTCTTTATAATTTATGATAGTAGTAAAAATGAGTATGTATTTAATTTTCACTTATAAAAAACTGATTTTTAGCAAAAAAGAGAAAAATTATCAGTATTTAACAAATTTACTTTTTAAGTTAAGCGCAAGATATTGATTAAGTTTTACTTAACAAAATATATTTTTTTTTTTTGACAAAAATTATCCAAAAACATTGTTGGCTTCAAAGCAGTCAGCAATCAGTCCTTTTTCTTACAGATGTCAGGTATTTCCTTCGCAAAATTTGGCAGGTTTAGAATTGTAGTTGACATTCTTGTTTTCATATTAAACTAATGTAAAATCCTGTCATTCGTCAGGGCAAGTTATAAATTTGTATAATGCGAATGAATGTGAAACATTCTTTATCTTATTGATTTTTAATTTTTTAAACAATAAAAAAACGCAAATATATTGTACATGTACTACAAGCATTTTTATAACTTATCCCCACGAATGACGGGATTTTTAATTTGATATTTTACATTTTACACTGTCATTTCTGTTAAATTTTTTCGAGTTATTATGTTCCGAATGAGGTCATTTTTCTTATTGAAATTCAAAATTTTCATAAGCTAATTCAAAATAAAATATGACTTTTAAATTATTTTTAATAAAACTATTTAAGTAAATGAACTGAATTAAATTATAAAAATAATTTCACCAACTATCTGATTATCAGAATTTTGAGAATAGTATGGGCGACCCGTTTAAGCATAGACCGATAATGAAACATATTAAATAAAAAGCAATGAATTTAATGATTAAAAATGAACATTTATTCATGCATTATGTGAAGTATGAATATGAGTGTGAGTCGGCGGACATTTTCAAATGTCAGACGACAGCATCAGTTTATTTTATTGCCTATTAGTATTTTACAAAATTTAAATAAAATAATTCATAAGAATAATTAAACTAAAAGTACGCCTATATCTCGCCTGACATTTTGAAAATGTCCGTCGAGTACGCTTCCCCAAATATTAATTTTCAATCACTGAATACACAATACTTAATTAAATATGTTTTGTTATCGGTTTATGCGTTTAAGTTTGCTCAACTTTGATAATCAGTAATTTACAAAAGATTGTAATTCAGTTGATTGTAAAAAACTATGAACTATGAACTATGAACTATGAACTGATAGCCATAGTATGGTCTATTTCTGTTGCTTTTGCAATTCGTCAAAAATTTCCTTCAATTTGAGGGCAGGCGCATAGTCTTTATCTGCTTGCAATGCTTGGTTCAATTTTGTGATTGCCGTTGGTCCGTCGCGATTCAGATAGGCAGCTTTCGCCTCAAAATACAAAGCAACGGCACGTTTGCCTTGCTCATGCGCCAATTTTGCTCCCATCACAAAAGCTTGTGGAATATTGCCATCGTGTTTGTCGTGCAATTCTATATTTTTTAATGCTTCAGCGATATTTGACTGCGCCTCGATTTGTGCGAGGAAAAAATACGCATAACTATATTTGTAGTTCGTCGCAACCGATTTTTTAAATGCTGCTTTTGCCTTCGGCAAATCATTCATCGCCGCATAAGTACCACCTTTCAAACCCAAAACAACCGTATGTTCGGGATTGATTTCCAAGGCTTTATCGAGAGCATCTAAGGCTTTCGCGTTGTCATTGATTGCCCGATAACACTCCCCCAAACTAATCCAAGCCCCTTCGTTTTTAGCATCCAATTCAACGGCTTTTTTAAAATGCCCAATGGCTTCCTCCCAGTTCTTTTCCTTCTTCGCCAAAAAACCTTTGTGGGCATCGTCACTTCGGCGTTTGGTGACTGAACCGATGGTCGTATTATCAATTTTTTCGGCATAAATTACATCATTGGGGGGCCAGGCATTTTCGATATAGCTGCGGTCAATATGCCGCGAATACCACAGCCCATACTCCCAGTCGCGGTCTTGCCTATCGTGATACCGCACATAATACACTTTTAGATTTGGCACACGTCGCGTGAGATAATGCAGTATCGGTTCGGCGCAGTTCGTCGCAAAAGTCACTTCCGGTAGTTCTGCCTTGATTTGCTCGGCAGATTTTCCGGCTTGTACTGCCTCCCAGCCCTGCTTGGCTTCCGGTATATTTTCAATCACCCAATCGCTCAAGCCCTTCATTGAGGTCATCCAGTAATCCGTTTCGTATTTGCCGAAAGCATTATCCACTCCACCAAATATTTCATTAAAATAAACGTATTGGTAAGGATGATTTTTGACCATAAAAATAGCGGGTAATGCGAGTAAAATTGCCAATGTGCCACCCACTGCATATTTTCCTATTTTGTTGGGAATCAATTCAATAAGCATATGAAATCCCCAAGCAGAAAGTATCGCCAATATCGGATAAGCAAACAAAAAGTGCCGCATACCATCGTATAATGACGAATCTTTAATTACTGCATAAACGATAGGAAATACGCCCGCAAAAACCATCAATGCGAATGTGAGTGTGTTTATTTTTTTTCGTAAAATAAAAAACAAAATTAGCGCGAGAATGAGTCCGACCGTAAAGAAAATAGGCGAACCAATCGCCATCCATTTCGGAATATAATACCAGGGTACGACATCCGACCAAATGCGTTTTCCTTCAAATAAAATCTGTATTGCGGTGTCAAAATCTTCCATCTCAGCAAGTGCTTTAAGTGGATGAGACAGTGGGGCTTTTCGCGCCCAGGGCCAGAATATTTGCCCTCCAAAATAACCTAGCACACTCACCAACAAACCAATTCCTGTGATTTTTGTGAGGTGTTTTATATCCGTTAATTTCGTTCTCAATTCAGGTTTCCACAAATGTGCTATGCCCACGAAAAATCCAAAATATGCAATCAATAACAAGCCGCCCACTCGCACATTTATCGCCAATGCAATGCCTATTGCCAACCACAGTATCGTTGCTTTACTTGGATTGGGTAATTGTTTGATGAATTTAAAAATTTGATATAATGTAAATATAAATGCAGCAGCAAAAGGGATGTCTTTAGGATTGTTCATCGAATGTCCGAAAATACGCGGTGAGAGTGCCAAAAACAATACGGTCAAAAACGCTACTCGCCAACTTCCTGTGACTTGCTTTGCCAGCAATCCCGCAAAAAATATCATCACAAAACCGACCAGAGAATTGACCAAATGCCGGAAGTCATAAATATCTCCAAATCGGCGGGTCGGTATCTGAAACACAGGTTCTTCTCTATCGGGAAATTCTTTGCCGTTTTTGTCCTTATAATAAGGTGCGGCAGGGTCGGCAGGCGGATTGAGGCGCGAGGTCGCATAATCGAACAGTCCGCCGTAATATTTCAGATTTTTCCACTTGAGGTAGCTGTCGTCTTTGCCGTCTGTGACCTTGTGTTTCAGGATTTTATCACCATAAACGCGCTGTGTATGCTCATCGCCCGTCATCCCATAATCCGAACTCACCAAAGGCATTAATAAGAATAGAAATGCAGCAGCCACAACGAATAGCAAACGGAAAATTGGAGATTCTTTCCCTGTATTAAGCCCACTCTTTAAGTCTTGCAAAGGCTTCCGAATAAACCAGTCCCATTTGACGGAAAGCGAGATAAAAAGGGCTTGGAAAAACATGCGAAAGCTGTCGCGCAAAGGGGAGATTTTTGTGCCTTTTACGTCTTCCCATGTGACAGGCATTTGGCGGATAGACGTGCCTTGCAGATTGGCTTTGTAGAGCAATTCTACATCATGCGCCCAGCCGCCTACGCGAAGGCTTTGAAATAAATCTTTGGCAATCGCGGCAGGGTATAGTTTGAAGCCACATTGCGTATCTTTTACATTGAGCGAGGTAAATAATTGGATAATAAAATTGAAAATAATACCCATCAGGCGGCGGGTGGGTTCGCCTTTTATCGTAGAATCGGTATGCTCGCGTGAGCCAATAAGAATTTCGTTATCGGAGAATGTTTTGTCGGGTAATTGCCCTAACCAATTTGCCAATTCGAGTGGACTTGTCGCCATATCCGCATCGAGCGTGAGGATGTGTGTCCCCCCGGCGGCGGCTACACCGCGTTGGAGTGCTGCGCCTTTTCCGGCATTTTTTTCGAGGCTAATCACCTGACAATGAGGGAGATTTGCAGCTTGTATTTTTTGTGTGGTATCGTCACTGCTACCATCATCTACAATAATGGTTTCGTAATCTCCCTTCCATTTTTGGTCAAATTGTTTGAGTGCATTGACCAATAGCGGCACACGTTCACTTTCATTGTAGCAAGGTATGACTAAGGAAATTTTGCCGCCAAAAGACGGTATTTGTTTTGTCGTTACTTGCTTTTTGCTGCTTTGTTTTTGCTGCTTTTTTTTCTTGCTCATAGGTGTGACCGCTTAATTTGGGGCTAATTTACGGTTTTTTTTGAATCATTTGAACAAGCGTTGGTAGCGTTCTTCCATCAAATCAAGATATTGTGCCTGCATTTCTTCATTCAGGAATGAAATTCGGATTAAATTTTCCATTTCGGGGCGCAATTCCAGTAAACTATCCTTCATCCCTTCAATCACATTTGCACTTAATTTCATGCGCTCTTTTGCATAATAATCAAACAGCAATTCGGCGGTGATTTTACGTTTTTTTCCGGCTAAGGGCAATGCCAATTCTTCTCTCGTTCCGGTCATGGTAATTGTGGTATTGAGCAAGTCGTAAGCGGGGCTGAGTTCGGTAATATTCAGGTTTTTGATAAGGCTAAAATTTTTGAGGTGCATATCTTCATTCCCCGTCACAAAACAAAATAAAACTCTACGCAATAGGCGGGTTTTCTCTATCATCGGAAATGTACAAAATTTATCAAGCACAGGCAGCAATTTTTCCATAGAAAAATCGTATTTGGTCTCTCTCTTTTGTCCGGTCAATTGGGCAAAATCTTCCACTGCCAATTTTTTGTTATGCCCATATCTATCAAGTCGCCTGACGAAATAACTGCGGCTGCCGTCTTTGGAATAGACCAAGCCGGAAAACGCTGTATTAATGCCGAATATATTCGCCATTTTCATTGTTATCGCTTCGTTTTCAGGTAATTGTGCATAAATTTCACTTTGTGGTTTGATGATATATCTTCCATGTATATCAAGCACTTCAAAGGCTTTATTTTTAACTGACAATCGGGCATTGAGTTTGGCTTGTACGCCTTGTACCGACATCTTGGACTGCCTTGTAGCTGCTTTTATTCGCTGCTCTTTTGCCGTAAAAGGAAGGTCATTCAAGTGGGTTAATCTTTCGTTCAAACGCCTTAGTCCCTGTTCGCTATATTTGTCTTTGCATGGTTCGTATGTAATAGCACATCTATTCATTTGAGGTTAATTTTACTGTCACAGCCCCAACCATATCTGCGCCTACTACCATCAGTTGTCCGAAGTAATCTGTTCTATCAATTTTATATACTTTTAATAAGCCTTCCAATTGCAAACCTTCTGGTAATAAGCCATCAAAAAATGCAGGAAATTCATCAAAAAAGTAGGCTTCGTCGCGCACAGGTATTGTCCATGATACAGGTTCACCCGTATATCCTTCCGAATATCGAAACTCAAAATTGTTTTTGGTGTTTTCCACCAAAAAACCTACTTCCACATTATGTACGCTCACGATGGCTTTTCTCATAATTTTCCATTAAAGGGCTTTCAAAATGTATTGTAATATTGAGGACATTCAGAATTGCCATAATATTTGCCCATCTGACGGTTTGCTTGCCTTTTTCGAGGTCGTATATCACTGTTTTGCCTATGCCGGAAAGTTTGGCGAGTTCATTTCGGCTCAATCCTGCTTGCTTGCGGTGATAGTGAATAACATGATGCAGTGCATTTTTTACCATTATAACAGTAAAAATATATTGTTTTTATAAAAAAAGCAACTAAAAATAGCAAAAAACCTTTTATTTACCGCAATAACGGTAAAAACTATCAAATATGATACTTCCCCGCTTCCCAATATTGCCAAATTGCTACCGCATTTTTCGTGGTTTCGCTGCCTTTTACATTCCGTAATTTGGAAACGCCAATATCTATGACCCTATCGCTGTCTTTTGCGCTAACTTCGAGAATGACCTCCTCCGAAGTAGGGTTTTGATTACGGTCTGATAAATCCAACACATCTACTTGAATAACAGACGTTTGTCCGCGTCTATTTTTGCTTTCCATTTCTGCTTCAAAAGGAAATTCTAACTCATCTGCCATGTAATGAAACCAGCCCATGATAACTTCGTCTTCATCTTTGGCATCCACCACAATTTCCATCATGATAATTTCATTCATCTGTGCTTCTGTCAAGCCCGTTTCGCTTATAGCCGTGCCTTCGTCTGTATCTTCGGTCTCAAATTCAAAACTATGTCGCAGTTCATGCCGTACCCACGCTTCATATTTTTTTTGTTTAAATGCAAACCAGTCTTCCCGCATATCACTATTATCTACAATGCGTTTAAAATTAGCAAAGGGACGGCTACGATTCAAAGCTTCGGCTAAACGACCTCGAAGATTTTGATTGCGTACCTCCATCTCCACAAAATCTGACATGATTCGGAAGGAATCACGAGACATCATAGGCTCTATCAACACCCATTTATCTATCTCTTTTTCAATGACTTGCATTTCTTCTCTCCATTCTTTCTCGACTCCTCCGATTTCAGCCGATTCTTCGGTCTGCATCTCTTTTACCTCGCCCGTTTCTTTGTGAATGTAACAGACTAAACCCATATCAAGTGTTTGGGCAATGTCATCGGTTTGTTTTTGTGATAATTTCATATTTAAAATATTTTCATGCTACGAAAATCATTCGCAATCACTCTCCTCAAAGCTCACCGGACGAATCTCAGTAAGCATAGTTATATCCATAATTCGTAAACGTTTTGTAGACTTACCATTATCAACATCTACCTCACGCACACAGATATTATCCACTTCATTCTCAAAACCAAGCGGACATTCCTTTATTCTCTTGATAATTATTTGGGTAACAGCCGGAACTTCTACCAAGCACCAAATCAGACAATCATCAGGGTTTCGTGATAGGCAATTTTCATCTACTTTTTTTCTTACCCACTTGGCAGTTGCAGGTTCTATTGGTATCGTTTCGACTTCCTCTATCTCTATGCTTTCTGTAAGTTCATACCAAGTCAAAATTTCGTCAGGATAAACCTCTAATATCATGTATTCTTCGGGCGAGTAGACATATGTTTTTGCCGTAATATCATAGCACTTATCAAGTGATAAATGTTCAACATTCTCATTATCAAGGACTTCTAAATCCGTCCATAGCGATATACAAGCCTTCAATACCTTTATATCTTCCCTTAATGTCGCTATGAGAGGTTTCAACTCATCTATATACTTGGCATCTTTTTTTCTTGTCTTTTTTTTGCTTTCAATTTCTTCAATTTCTAATTGATATGATGCTCTCTTATCTGTCAAATCATTTATGAGTGTCTGATATTTTTTGGTGTAATACTCAATTTGCTCTTCATAATGCACATTCACATTCTCCGGTGTGATAATAATTTCATCTAGACTTTCTAAAAATAAATTTTGTCCTTGTACGTGATAAGCCATTATCTGTAATACAATAAATAATGTCAAAGTGAATCCTTTTTTCATAGTTAATGTTTTTAAATTTGATTGGTAAAATTAGGTGGTGTACGAGGAAAATAGGGTGAAACTATTTTGAGGCAATATTGACTATCAATTATTTATGAAATATCAGAAGTCGATTTAATGATTTTGTGGTTTTAAATCATCTTTCTACAAGGAAATA
>CALCMV010000187.1 GCA_937967535.1 uncultured Saprospiraceae bacterium | reverse complement strand
GGGGGAGATACATCGTGCTTTCATTTTAAATTTTAAGTATAAAAACCTAATAATCAGCTAAATATAGTTTAAATAAAATTATTGTTCAGTAGAATAATTTTACATTTATTATTTTACATTTATTATTTTACATTTTACATTTCAAAATATCGTCCATTTAAGTTTTCTTTTTTGCTTGAATTTGCGATTGAAAAGGCATTATTTCGATTCCTTTGACGATGCGTTTTTTATCCGATAAATTGCAGTATGCTATTTGTTTTTCATTTTTATGTGCAAAATGGATTTCGTAAAAATTGTCTTCACCAATGACCTGTTCTACTTGGCTGTCTTTCCATTGTAATACCTGTTCGTACATTTCCCAAGTATCTTCCGAATATTCATTCACATTATCCGAAGTAAAGAGGACACTACCGAGTAATACGTTGATTAAGAATAGCGTATATTGTTGTTGAAGGTTTAGTTTTTGTTTTGATTTTCGGAGAATAAATACATCGGGGTCATTATAAAATGCTCTGCCATCAAGCTGCCAACGACTCAGTGTATTTTGCAAAGAAAGGATGGTCGAGACACGCTCACGCCCACGCAACCATTTCAAAAGCTGATGTTCCCATCGCAAATGTACGTCTGCACCAATCCGACAATAATCTACCAATCCGAAAGAAGCACCAAGGGGTACACCGCAGCCCAAAATCAATTTATTGCCAACTATATTTCGCAAAAATGACATGGCTTCGTGCATGACCTGACCGCGTGTTTTATTGGGTGGCGGAGCGAGTGCAACGGCATAGAGAAAGTCCAGTTTTACCATGTCGTAATTCCATTTTTGGAGAATGGTATTGAGTACATTTATCAAATAATTTTGTACTTCCTGATTGTAAAAATCAAGCGCGTAAAACCAGCCACTCCACAAAGGATTCCAACCTGCACGCACAGGCTTGCCGTTTTGGTCTTTCAACATCCAATCGGGATGTTGCTTGAAAATATCTGATTTTCTTTCGCAAATAAAAGGCGCGAGCCACAAACCCGCTTTATAATTTTCTTCATGTATTTTACGGGAAATATGCGACATTCCATTGGGAAAATTGGGTTTAATCGAGAGCCAGTCCCCTACCCTTTTGGCGTAGCCATCATCAATTTGAAAGATGTCTATATTCAGTTGTTTTTTTGAAAAAGCTGCTAAATTATCCAGTATAATTTGCTCCGAAATATCGGTGTAATAATGATACCAACTTGTCCAACCGATAATAGATTTTGCTTTGGGTATTGCGATATTGGCAAGTTTGAAATAATCGTCAAATTGTTGGTTTTCATTACCTTTTCCAATAAAAATATCCAAAGCGGGATAGGAGTGATTCAGTTCTAAGCCGGCACAATCTTTTTCGATGTAGAGTTCATCTTTGGAGGCATTGTGTCGAAAAAGCGTGTAGCCCGTAAATTCACTAAGCGAGGCAAATAATGCAATATTGTCACATTGTTCTGTATCTTTATTGCATTGTCTGATGTAGGTATAAGTCCATGAGTGCAGGCAACCTTCGCGGTCGGGATATTCGCAAAAATCATAATCTCCGAAAGTCCCGAATCGCTTTTGTACGATAGGTCGAATCGGAGCTATTTTCTCATCGGGGCGAAATTCGCGGCTCTCTGTCCACGATTGAAAACCATTGCAGAAGATGCGCTCATCGGGTTGATAAGGATAATATATTTCGATAGCCAGATAGTCAATTTTGATAGTTTTTTTGGGATGAATAGTCAGCTTTAGACGCTGCCCTGTTTCGAGATTTTCAGTCGAAAAATCAACATACAGTTCATCCTCAAATACTTTTTTCCCAACAGGTACTTCAACTATCCGATTGTGATATTTTAAAATGGCTTTTTCTACACGCATGACACAAAGTTAGTCGGTTTATTGACACTAAGTATATCATACGAAAAAATTTATATTATTTCAATGCGGTTTCGCCATCAGCTATACTACTGTACAAAATGAAACATTATCATTAAGCTATATTTCGGAGATTTGGAGATTAGAAAATTAGAAAATTATGTTTTTTGTAAAATTTTGTAAAACAAAATTTTACAAAATAAAAATATTATATTATATATTATTATTAATTTAAAAAACAGTCAGTATTCGAGCAAAATAGGCTATACCCAAAATCTATACTCTTAGGACGAATCCCTTTTCAAAAAGCGAGTATTTGGATAGTCAAATAAAATTAATGTGAATAGTATGTGTTTTTCGTTGATTTTTATAAATATTAATTAAAACAATGTTTACAAAAAAACAAATTAATACATATTTAATTTTAATTAAAATAAAAAATAGGTGGTATTCAACAAAAATAGGGTAAATGATTATATGCGAGTTGCAAGGCGAATTGCTTTGTTAAAAGTGGATATTTGATATTCAGACAGCCATTTCTCAGAAAAACATTCGCCTTGCAACTATTCCTTATTTTACTCGAACATCTCCAAAAAATACTCGCTTGTGGAAATGATATTATACTGTGAACGGGGTAAATTTCGGAAAATATTAGTTTTCTGAATGAAACCGTAATGACTGCTTTACGGGCTGACCGCGAATACTGTACCGACGACTTTAGCCGTCGCGTGAAATGAAAGTATATTTATAAGTAATTAATTTTTAATAATTTAAAAATTAAAATAAAATTCACCTGACGGCTAAAGTCGTCAGTACAGTGTTTCCGGTCAGCCTGTTTAGCTGTCAAGTGTATTATTATTCTTATTTATAAAAAATTTAAAAACAATAATTTATAAATTTATTTTACCTTACTTGATAGCTAAACAGGCTGACCGGGAACTCGTACAGGCGATTTCAATCGCCATGTTTAGTATAATTTTTATTTATAATTTACTGTAAATAAATGTTATACGAATTTTATTTATTTTTCACATGGCGAATGAATTCGCCTGTACGGTATTCGCGGTCAGCCTGTAAAGCAGTCATTAC
>CALCMV010000186.1 GCA_937967535.1 uncultured Saprospiraceae bacterium | reverse complement strand
GTTGACGAGTTATTGTGTTGACGTTTTCAATAATTCAAGCTTACATTTCGCTGATTTTGAAATGAGAAAAAAACATTTGGAATTATTATTTTTTGAAAATGAAATTATAATTTTTTTATTATAATAAATTTATAATTAGTTATTTACAAATTGTTATATAATTTAATTTAAAAAAATAATAATCTAATTATTTAGAAAAAAATCAAGCTAATAAAATATTTAAAATGAAAGTATTAATTTTATATATTTTTGTAAATTAATTAGTAAAACATATTGTATTTTCTCACTTCAAAATCAGCGAAATCACAACTCAACAACACGTCAACTCAACAACTCGTCAACACAACAACACAACAACTCAACAACTCAACAACACAACAACACAACAACTCAACAACTCAACAACTCATCAACCCGTCAACACCCTCAAGGCTTTTTCCAGTAAAGTAAATTCTACGGGTGTGCCGCCAAGAAATTCGCCATCCACTTCTAATAGAATGGGTTCATTATCTGCGGCTTCTACGCGGACGGATTTGGCGTGATAAAGGTCTACCTTTGGATGCTTACCTGCTTTGCCATTATAGAGTAGGGGAGTGGCACGGACAACTTCGGAATTGCTCAAATCCCGCGCAAGCGTAAGTGCAAATTGACCATCATTCGGAATAGAGTGGGGGACAAGCTGCATACCGCCACCGGAGTAGCGACACACACCGACATTGACCAAATAATAATTATCCTCATCCGTTTTTCCATCAAAAAAAACACGTCCGCGAGGCGCGACAAAATCGCGCAAACAACTGAGCAACAGATATAAGTACAAGATTTTATTACTGGCAAAAATTCCTTTCTCTTCAGAAGCTTTCGTACAAATAGCATCGTAGGACATGCCCGCTACATTCATAAAGTAACGCTTCTGTTGCTCTCCCTCGATAGTCGTGTAATTTGCCAAGCCCACATCTTGTAGCATTGTTTTTCCGGCTTTGATGACTTGGATAGCTTTTCGTGTATTTTTCGGAATTTTATGGGTACGAATCCAGTCATTGCCCGTACCAAAAGGAATAACGCCATAAATAACATCACCTGCCGGCGCATTACTTTGCATAATACCGTTGAGGATTTCGTTGTTCGTACCGTCGCCACCTACGCCAATGATACGACGACAGCCTTGTTCGATGATTTTACAGGCGATATTAGTAGCATCACCGCGAGTAGTAGTCGCACTATAATCAAATTCAATACCTGCCTCTTGCAATAGACCGCTGATACGTGTCCATTGCTTCCCTGCCCGACCATTTCCGGCAGCAGGATTCAGGATAACATGCCAAGGATTCATAGTATAAGTTTGAAGAGACAGATTGTGACCCGTCCCGTACAAGGGCAAACAAATGTATGTTTTTTTGTGCTTATGCAAAAATGAGTAGATGAGTAAATGAATAAATGAGTAAATGTTTTTACGACATCTAAGCTCAAATACATTATTTCATTTACTCATTTATTCATCTATTCATTTACTCATTTTTACCTATCTTTACACGATGACGGTGATGCAAATACTACTTTTCTTGCTCGCTATTTTTCCCGGATTGTTTATTAGTTATCTGATTTACAGGATGGATAAATACGAGAAAGAACCCTGGTGGCACCTTGTCATTTGCTTTGCTTTGGGGGCTGCATTGGTATGGGTGGCTTATCACACCGAACGATTATTGGGGCATAGTGCCTATACGATGACGATAGATATGCCGAGCATTGTATTCCTATTGTTAGATGCTTTTATTGTGGTCGGATTTACGGAAGAAGCCTTAAAATTTGTAGCAGTGCGCGGCTATATTTTTCGGGGAAAAGCCTTCAACGAACCGATGGATGGCATCGTTTATACTGTATTGGTGGGGATGGGTTTTGCAACTGCCGAAAATATACAATACGTCATGGAAGGCGGTTGGGAAACGGGTTTGGTGCGGATGTTTACGGCAGTGCCGGCACATGGAATGTTGGCGGTGATTATGGGCTATTTTTTGGGTATCGCCAAATTTGAATCTTATGACCGTCCGCGCCTTTATTTTCGGGGTATTGCGCTGGCAGTATTGGGGCATGGAGCATACGATTTTTTCATTCTCCAACAATATTATCCGGCATTGGGCTTATTGGCTTTGGTCTTGTTGATTTTCGGTTATCGCCTGTCTTACAAATTAATACGACTGCATCAGGAAGAATCACCTTTTAAATGAGAATGAGTTGCGAGTTGTTATCAACTTATCAACCATGAACTGAAAACCATGAACTATAAACTATCAACCATGAACTATGAACTATCAACTATGAACTATGAACTATGAACTATGAACTATGAACTATAAACTATGAACTATAAACTATCCCCTCCATGCAACGATTTTATGTACAAATACATCTTTCTATAAGATGGCTAATCCAATTATCCATTTACACAACACTATTTTTTCACCAAAACATTAATTACAAAAAAGTTTTCCAACTACACTTTTTCAATGGCTGATTCGAAGCCAATCTGCATTATTAAATAGTAATTCTCCGACAACAAATATCAGTTTGCACGTACTGGTATTTTAGAATTATTTACATTTTAAATAAAAATATTTTAACTAATAATAATATTTATTTAGTTGATAAATAATTTTATTTATACAAAATTCACATTAATTATGCTATTCACGCGTTTAACCTGTTTAATTATTCTTCAATTCATTTCCATTGCTTTATTTGCTAATAATGATCCGGTATCATACTGCGAAGAAGTCTCATTAATTGACCATTTAAATTCTATCAATAAAGAATGGAATAAACAAAAAGACGTACCGACAGATTTACTGACTATCCCCATGAAATTTAAGACCGACGAGGAGCGTATTCAATTGCATTTAAAATTAGTTGAATCCATTCTCAATAAACGTTCTTCCGACCATTTGACCGTCCAACAATTTGCCAATCGAAAGAAAAATCTCCAATCATTAGTCGAATATTGGAAGGAAGGAAAATTTCCGATAAATACCCGTCATTCGCATCGCCAACCTTATTTTATTGATGATTATGGAACTGCTTGTGCGGTCGGGCATTTGCTACTGACAAGCGGCGAAAAGCAACTCGCGCACCACATTTCTGATGTTCAAAATTATGCTTATATCCATGAAATGAATTATGCTGAATTGGATACATGGGCTGCGGAAAATGGCTTTACGAAAAATGAACTGGCTTGGATACAGCCCGGATATGGCGAGACTATTTGCTATTATACGGATGAATTTGCGAATGTTCCGCAATATAATGATGCCATTCAACCATTGAGTCAACAAGAAATAAAAACAATGGCTGAAATACCCGGACATGGTATATTGTTTGGCGGTAGTTTTTTGCAATATGACCCGAATAATGATACACAAACAGCAGCAGTTTTCGGTTACTACGATAATAGTCATGTTAGTTATGGTAATTCAATTCAAGGTACGGTGTACGATATTGAATACTATAATGGGCAGATTTATGTTGCGGGTGATTTCGTGTTAGCCGGAACAAATTTTTATAATATTGCTTACTGGAATGGTACAGACTGGACAGGTATTCAGTCAAGTGATATGGGCGGTAGCATTAAGGACATGGTCGTGTATGATTGCCAACTGTATGTCGGAGGTGAT
>CALCMV010000185.1 GCA_937967535.1 uncultured Saprospiraceae bacterium | reverse complement strand
GATATTTTTTAAAACGAATTTCAAATTAAAAAAGTTCCATGAGGTCATTATTCATTTATCGCGTAATTGTTATCGTCAGAACATCGGCACATACTCACGTCAGTACGTTTATTCGTACACACTCATCTGAATTTTCTTCTCCAATTCCTCCACTACATTCTTAAACATCTCGTCCGTATCCAACAAATCGCTCACAGCTTTGCAAGAGTAAATAACTGTACTATGGTCGCGTCCGCCAAAATTATCGCCAATGACTTTCAGTGACTTATTAGTCATATTTTTAGCTAAATACATGGACAATTGACGTGCGATAACGATAGAGCGTTTGCGCGTTTTGCCCTTGAGATTTTCTACGTCGAGTTGGTAATGTTCGGCAACCATTTTCTGGATAAACTCTACGGTAATTTCCTTTGATATTTCGCTGACAAAATTCTTAATCACTTCCTTCGCCAATTCAATATCCACCTCCCTGCGATTGAGCGACGACTGAGCGATAAGCGAAATCAGAACCCCCTCCAATTCGCGAATATTATTTTTGATATTATAGGCAATAAATTCTGATACATCTACGGGCAATTCTACGCCTTCACCCGTCATTTTGCTTTCCACAATCGCTCGGCGTGTCTCAAAATCAGGGGCTTGCAAATCGGCAGACAATCCCCATTTGAAGCGAGAAATCAAGCGTTCTTCCATCCCGTCCAATTCCTTCGGTGGTCGGTCGGAAGTCAAAATGAGTTGCTTGCCATTTTGATGCAATTGATTGAATACATGAAAGAAAATATCTTGCGTTTTTTGCTTATTTGCAAGAAATTGAATGTCATCTACAATCAATACATCTACCAATTGATAGAAATTCACGAAGTCATTGACCGCATTATTTTTTAGCGATTCTATGAATTGGTTCGTAAATTTTTCGGAAGAAACATATAATATGGCTTTCTCCGGATGCTTGGTTTTCACATCATTGCCGATGGCGTGTGCGAGGTGCGTTTTTCCCAAACCTACTTTACCGAAAATAAATAAAGGATTGAAGGCAGTACCGCCCGGTTTTTTCGCCACTGCGACTCCGGCAGAACGCGCCAAACGATTGCAATCTCCTTCGATATAATTTTCAAATAAATAAGTGGGATTCAACTGAGCATCAATCTTCATTTTTTTGATGCCCGGTATCACAAAAGGGTTTTTAATCGCCTGCTTGGGCAGCGAAATTTTATTATCCTGCGGACTCACAGCCGAACCCTGACGGGCTTTTTGTGCGATACCGCTTTTTTTCATCATAATTTGGTACTCCAAACGCGCTTTTTCGCCCAATTCTTGGCGCAGCGCATTTCGCAATAGCGACACATAATTTTCCTCCAACCATTCGTAGAAGAACTTGTTCGGGACAAGAATGGTCAGGATATTTTCGTGAATACCAACGGCTTGAATCGGCTCAAACCATGTCTTAAAACTTTGTGCGTTGACCTGTTTGCGAATCGTTTGGAGACAATTCTGCCAGACTGTGTGATGGTCAATCATTACTTTAGTCATACATCATTTAGAAAAATGGGTTCAACAAATAGCAAGTGTGGGTCTCATGATTAACAATTGATTAATTCTTTTAACCAATTCAATATCAAATGACTACGGCACAAATACTGTATTTCTCATCGGCAGAAATTGTGTGGGTGGTGAGTGGTGCTTAGTGATTGCTTATAACAAAATCAAGCAATCACCGCTCACTAGTCACCAATTCACTATCACAAATCACACATTTACGTTTTTTATTTCTTTCAAAATACACATCCAGTCTGCCGAGGACGATGCCTGCCCAGCCTGCCTGTATAATATGGACTTCTTCGTTATCTATGTTGGAGCGAATGTCGGGTGCGTCCATAAATGTGTGCGTATGACCGCCGATAATCAGGTCAATGTGGCGTGTGTTTTCTGCCAGAATCACGTCGCTCACCTTGGAGTTGCCTGAAGGCGGTGCATTGTATTGATAGCCGAGATGCGACAAACATATCACGTAGTCGCACTGCTCGTCTTGTTTTAGAAGGGTGGCGTATTGGTTTGCTTTTTTGATAGGGTCGAGATAGCGAGTATTGCCATAAAGCAAGGATGGCACTAGTCCTTCCAACTCAATGCCCAAGCCAAAAATACCGATTTTCAGACCACCTTTTCGGAAGATTTGATAGGGTTTTACTTTATCGTGCATGATGGTGTCCGAAAAATCATAATTGGAGCTAATCAAACTGAAATTGGCATGAGGCAATTGTTGGTGTAAGCCTTCCAATCCGGCATCAAAATCGTGGTTGCCGAGCGTAGCAGCATCATACTGCATTTCGCTCATGAGTTTGAATTCGATTTCGCCGCCAAAATAATTGAAGTAAGGCGTTCCCTGAAAAATATCCCCTGCATCAAGGAGCAATACATGCTCTTCTTCGCTTCGGATTTTTTCAATCAATCGGGCGCGGCGGGCTGCTCCGCCGAGTCCCTGCAATTTGCCGCCATCCATCGGAAATGGTTCTACGCGGCTGTGTACATCATTCGTATGGAGGATAGTGAGTTTAATCAATTCGGGCTTGACAAATGACATCAACGGCAAAACTCCCGACCCCGCTAAAAAGGCAGCCTTACTTACGGTTTTGAGAAAATTTCGCCTGTCTTGTTTCATGTCAAACAAAATATTTTAACTGCAATTAAGAATTTAAAAAATTATAATTCTTAATTTCCTCATAAATTTATCGAATGGTGTACTCCTGATAGAAGCGATGTAGAAAAACATCAAGTGAGATAGGTTTTACTTGATGAAACTCATAGCATGGGTCATTTCAATCAGGGAAACGAAAGTAGAGATAATTTTTGAAAAATAATAACCTGACAAAGATTTTTTTTTGCATTTTTAAAAAGCTAATGTAAGTTTGTGTTAAAATTTTTAAACCAACTAAAATACTCATTTTTAGATTTTTATAAAATAAAATAAAATAACTTTATTGCTCTAAGTGTTGGAAAATCGTGGGTTCAATTCCCTAGTATTTTGTAAGAAAATGTAAATCCTTAGTTTTCAGCAATTTAGTGTTTTTAACAACCTTTATTAACTTATTAACATTAATGAAATTTAAATGTAAGAAATTTTAAAAAATTTCGGGTGTATTTTTTCCCGAATAAATAAAAATCATTTTTAATTCGGTTAAATTTTCAATTTAGTGTTTTTTACATATTTAACTCAAAATAAAATTTGGCACTTTTTTGATGTCACTTTATATGATTTTTGATTTTAGATTTTGTGATTTTTGATTGTTCAAAATTTTATTTTTGGACAAAACAATCAAAAATCAAAAATCTCTCAATCAAAAATCTCTCATTAATCTTATCTTTGCGGATGGATTTTTTGAAAAAACTATTTGCCGGATTTTTTCGTAAGCAAGCACCTCAATTGATTGCCTTGACTGCGCCCTCCGGTGCAGGTAAGACAACGATTGCCCGACATTTACTCAAAACATTTGATGAATTGGAATTTTCGATTTCGGCAACTACACGCCAAAAACGAGCGCATGAGCTAGATGGCAGAGATTATTATTTTTTGACAAAAGAGGAATTTGAACAGAAGATTGCCAATGAGGAATTTGTGGAGTGGGAGGAGGTCTATGAAGGGCAATTTTATGGTACACTCAAAAGCGAAATCGCACGGATACGCCGGACAAATAAGTTGGTAATTTTTGATATTGATGTAAAAGGTGCAACGAGCATCAAGCGGGTATATGGCGATGAGGCAATGGTGATTTTTATCAAGCCGCCTTCGCCGGAAGTCTTGTTTGAACGACTCCGAAAACGCAAAACAGAAAGCCCCGCAAGCCTCGAAAAACGCATCAATCGCGCCCGCCGCGAATTGGCTTATGAAGATAAATTTGACCGCATACTCATCAATGACGAGCTCCAAACTGCACTAAGCGATGCCGAAAAACTCATTAGAAAGATATTATGAGAACTCAGACCATTTCATAGTCAGGTTGTAAAATAAAAATCTAACTTCTTGCCTCTTGGAAATTCCACTAAGAATTATTAATTTCGTATCATGGAAACAACTACGACGAATGGGGTGAAAATCAGTGCAGAGGTTGCCTACCAACCACAGGCAAAGGAATTTTCGGATAGCGAACCTCGAAATATTTTTGCCTATCGCATTACTATTCAAAACCTTAATGCTTTTGATGTACAACTTCTTCGTCGGCATTGGCACATCACCAATGGCTTGGGGGTACACCGCGAGGTCGAAGGTCCGGGCGTGATTGGTGAGCAACCCGTCATTCACCCGCATGGTTTGCATCGTTATGTTTCTTACTGTCCCTTATTGACCGACATCGGCAAAATGTCCGGCAATTTTCTGATGAAAAACCTCCAAGACGATTCTTACTTCCGCGTCGAAATTCCCGAATTTTTGATGATGCTGCCGCAGAATGCAAATTAGTTTTTAGTTCATCCTTAGTGGTCGATAACCTTTAGGGCATGTTTTTATTTCGCTGAGCGAAATCTTTCTTTCTTTCTTTTTCTTAATTCAAAAAATCATGGCAGACCAAAACTCATATTCTGAGGCTAATATCAAAGGATGGATATGGTATGAACACATCCGTAAAAGACCGGGCATGTACATCGGCTCTCTTAATAACAAGGGATTCATTAGAAGTTTTGAAGGCTTTTTAGCTAATAACTTTCAACAGTTCCAATCAAATTACGCTTTAATTGAATTTCAAGATGAAAATTTTGTGAAATTACGGTTTGAAAATAACCGGAATAAAATTTCAGACGATTGGGCGATTACAAGAGAGGGTTCTCTCCATCCTTTTGAGTTTGAAACTCAAATCCTTAATGCGCTATCTAGGCATTTTTCTGTCCAATTTTATAGTAAAAACGGAGATGAAATTCTACATCAAAAATTTGAAAAAGGCATTCTCACAGAGGGAAAAATAGAGGCAAAAGAATTAGAGGCTCATACTTTTGAAATTCGCTTTCAACTTGACGAAGAAATATGGAGTGATAATTTTGAATGGAATCAGGATTACCTCATGAACGAAATCAAGACATTTGCTTATCTGCATAAAGACCGAAAATTTGAAATCCATTACAGTGTAGAGGGTGAACCATGCAAAGTAATTTATCATTTCAAAAATGGATTGAAAGACAGAATTGACCTTGAGCTTTTAAATGGTCATGGCAGAAGTCATTTTAATACTTCATTTACGGATAAGATTGGAGATTTTTCATTGGAAGTGGCTTTTGCTTTTAGAGATTACTCAGTAGATGAAGCGTTTTTGAAATCTTATGTCAATGATTATCATACCCATGAAAATGGCAGTCATGTTGATGGATTGCTCAAAGGACTGACCTATGGTGTGATGAAATATTTTCAAAAATATGAACTCACTCAGCAATACAAAATTTCCGAGAAAGGTATGAGGGAACATTTGGTCGCTGCGCTCAATATTAAAATGGATACTCCTCATTTTAGTGGGTGCGTGAGAAATAAGTTGGCAAACACTGAAATCATTGAGCCGATAGCCAATTATGTAGCAGATTTATTTTTCAAAAAAATCGAAGCTGATAGGGAAGCTACAGAGAAATTGATTCGAAAGTTTAAAATCTATTGAATTAAGGGAACGCGAAAAAAATAATCTACCCGTTTGAATTGCTCTTTTTCCTATGTGTTTCACTAAATTTTCCTTACGTAGCGCAGCTATGCGCGTCAAATTTAGCCAAACACATAGAAAAAATAGCTGCGTCAATTCGGGT
>CALCMV010000184.1 GCA_937967535.1 uncultured Saprospiraceae bacterium | reverse complement strand
AAATCGTAAGTAATTGATTATCAGCTATTTAATTTTCATTAAGATAGAAAAATATTCAATTAATTTAACTTTATAATTATTTGAGAAAAAACAATTTACCTAATACCAAATTTCCTAATTCCCTAATGTCCAAAGTCCAGTTACAATGTGTTCGCCAAATTAAAAATTACAAATTGAACGTAAATAGTTTGTTTATTTTTATAAATAATTAATTTTTAAATAAATACAAATTATAATTTATTTTTATTAATAATCAAAAAACACTGAATACCCAATTTGGCGAAGACATTATTATATTGGATTAATCATTAACCGTTAAGCATTATTTACAACTACATTTATAATCATTATCCAAGTCAATCACTGTCACCAACTTTACATTCCTATCACAGTCGGCGACGACTGCACGAACGGTTTGCCCGTCTCTGGACTTACCCTCGATGGCATATTTCGGACAAGGGGAGGCATCCGGCTGGCTCTTGCGTTGGTTGATACGCCCATGCGTAAGCACTTCATTGACTTCAAAAGCATCTATTTGTCGGCAATCCATTCGACATCGGGCATGCTTGGTCAATATCAATTCTTTACCCTTATAACGCACCTCACTCACATCGTAATAACCCGATATTTTTGGTGGCGTAACATTACTTTGCTCGCCACTATAATTATTCGGTGCCGGATCTATTTGAACATAAAAGAAACTACCAACTGCCAACACTACTAAGGCAATAAAACCAAGCACACTCGAAGTGCCAAATAAACTGTGAGATTTTCTAGACATAATTTATAATTTTGAATCAGCAGCTTTTCTTATCGTATAACTGCTTTATAGGCTGACCGCAAATACTGTAAAGCAGTCAGTACAATTAGCAAACAGAAAAACTACCAACCGCAAATCTAATACAAAAGACCCAAAACACTTGCTAAGTAGTCATTCAAGTTTAAGTAACAATGTCTTCGCCAAATTTTGAATGACCAATAAATTTAAATTTTACTTTGTTTTTTATTGATAATTAATAATTAACAAATTAAATATTTTTTATTATTCATTTTTTTTCATTCAAAATTCAAAAATTAGCGAACACATTCTAATTGAGATAGGTTCTTAACTGGACTCTGGAAACTGGTCTCGGCTCAACCGAGAAGGTAAAACACTCATAATCAATAAATGTATTACTCACATTTCTGTTAAATTTTTTCGAGTTCAAATTTTTATTGATTTTCAATTAATAATAAATAATTTAAAATTAATATTTTATTAAAACTAATTTAAAAACCAAATTATATTTTGAATTAGCTTGTGAAATTTTTGAATTTCAATAAGAAAAATGACCTCATTCAGAACATTTAATAACTCGAAAAAATTTAATAGAAATGACAGTGTATTATTTGTATTTTATTCCAAATTAATTTTATTACAATATTTATTTTACTGACAAATAACAAACTATGTCTTCGTTAGCCTAATTACTAATTACCTAATTTTCCCGGTTACTTAATTACCTAATTTCCCAGTTACCTAATGCCCAAAATCCGCTTATAAAATAAAAAAACATTTTAGTCTAACTCATAATGGAACAAACTCGCATTTTATCCGTATATTTCAACATAAAATTGTCATGTCACTATATGAAGAAAAAATTGTTTTTTCGCTGAAAAAATACACTCAATTTTTCAAAAAGTTGTATGTTGCAATACCATAAAGATATTAGTTTTGTTTGTATTCAAATTAGCATATAAAAAATGCTTGAAATGCGTAACTTTTGCCCTCTAAAAACCGTCTATAATTAGCGTAGGTTTACGCAGACTCCAAAATTCAAATCCAATACTTCCAATATAAAGGTACATCTGTGCGTTATTTTTGTTGGAATTTGGAATTTGTTACGTAGAATTTATAAGAGTTATCATCTCCCTAAATCTGTATACATTGGAAAGCATAGGAACAAATAATTATAAATTTAGAGATTTAAAAATATATTCCTCTACGGAATGGCTTTACAAAAATAAAAAGCGATACCGTCAGGTATTCGAGCGTTCTTTGTGTAGCTATATTTACGCGGAATTTTCTCTTTATAATAAAAATTACGATATAAAAGATTGGGATATATCCATCAATCTCAAATGTTTTTCCAGCAAACGTACAGGAGTCAAGGAAATCTGCTCCCTGAACATCACCCGACGAGTGAGCAAGCACGATAATATCGTGTATATCCGCGAGGGATGGGGCAACAAAAAAATCGGGGCATTTTGGCGCAAGGGTGCCTATTATTGGGAAGTATATATAGATGGTGAATCGGTGCGTCGAAAGGATTTTTACATCGAAGATGCTGCAAAAAACTCCGATGACCCTAATCCTTATTTGTCCCTCAAATCCATCAAATTATTTGAAGGAGCAGGGCAGGATGTGACCAAAAAACAACGTACATATTACAAAAAATTTAACCACGAATCAACGCGCTACATTTATCTCGAACTCGAACTCGACAATAAACTTTATGGAAAAGCATGGTACTGCGAATTGTTTTTCAAGCATTTCAATGAAGCGCGTGAGTTGAAGCAAGAGCATATTAGCCTCAAAAAAATTGAAAAGAAAGACGACAATATTATGTTGATTGCCAAATGGGGTTCCAACCTAAAAGGGCAATGGAGAAAAGGTTGGCATTGGGTAGATATTGTTTTCATGGAAAAGATTTTGGCGAGTGTGCCTTTTCATATCAGCGATGAACATGAACGCGGAATTATAGAAGTCTTATTGCCTGAAAATCAGGTCTATGAATCGGTGGTGGAGTACGACGATGCCGAATCTTTTGAGGATGTGATGGTGCATCTGGACGAGTTGATAGGCTTGGAAGATGTCAAACAACAAGTCCGCGACCATGCCCAGTACATTCAATTTTTGCAACTCCGAAAAGAAAGAGGTTTTGAAGAAAACGAAGAAATTAATATCCATTCCGTCTTTATCGGCAATCCGGGAACGGGCAAAACCACCGTTGCAAAAATGATGGGCAAACTCTACAAAAAAATGGGTTTGCTCTCCAAAGGACATGTGCATGAGGTGGATAGAGTTGACCTCGTTGGTGAATATATCGGGCAAACCGCACCAAAAGTAAAAGAAGCCATTGAGAAGGCACGAGGTGGTGTCTTATTTATAGATGAAGCCTACTCGCTGGCACGCACCAATGACGACAGCAAAGATTTTGGACGCGAAGTAATTGAGATTTTGATTAAGGAAATGTCGGACGGTGAGGGCGATATGGCAGTCATTGTCGCGGGGTATCCGAAAGAAATGCAGGGCTTTTTGGACTCGAATCCGGGCTTAAAATCGCGTTTTAAAATCTATTTTACCTTCAATGATTATTTTCCGAGCGAACTTTCCGAAATTGCCGACTACGCCTGCCGCAGAAAAAATGTAACCTTCTCCCCCTCTGCCGATAGATTGATGAAAAACATCATTCTCAAAGCATTTCGTGTGCGCGACCGTACCTTTGGTAATGCACGATTTGTGTATGATATTATCGAACAGGCAAAAGTCAATCTCGGTTTGCGCGTCATGGCACAAGAAGACCCGCATGCCTTGAATCAGGACGAACTCTCGGTGATTCAACTCCGCGACGTAGAGCAAATTAAGGTCAAATCTGCCCGTCGCTTGCCGAATATTCCGGTAGATGAAGCATTCTTGGAAGAAGCGATGCACGAACTCCAAGAACTCATCGGTATGCAAAATATCAAAGACCAAATCAATGAATTGGTAGACCTCGTGCGTTATTATCGGGAGACGAACCGCAACGCATTGAATAAATTTCACCTACATACAGTACTCGTCGGCAATCCGGGAACAGGCAAAACCACCGTAGCACGTATCCTCACCAAGATATACAAAGCACTCGGCGTACTGGAGCGCGGACATATCGTAGAAACTGACCGTCAGGGACTTGTAGCAGGTTTCGTCGGACAAACCGCCACCAAAACCGCCGAAAAAATCGAAGAAGCGATGGGTGGTGTCCTTTTCATTGACGAAGCCTACGCACTTAGTCAAGGACATAGCAATGACTTCGGCAATGAAGCCATCCAAACCCTGCTCAAACGGATGGAAGATAATCGCGGTGAGTTTTATGTATTTGCAGCCGGCTATCCCGAAAATATGGATGCCTTTCTGAAAGCCAATCCGGGCTTGCGCTCGCGCTTCGATAAGGTACTTAAATTTGAGGATTATTCGCCGGAAGAATTATTGGAAATTGCCTTGATGATGTTTAAAGAGGATGATGTCAAACCCGACAAAGCCGCCCTCGAACATCTTGAAAAATACTTGAATTTGCAGTTTGAATTGCGAGATAAATACTTCGGCAATGCGCGTACTGTGCGCGGTATCGTGTCGGATATTATCAAAAATCAAAATCTGCGCCTCTCCAAACTCTCCAAACGTCAACGCACCCAAAAAGCCATCAAAACAATTACCTTTGAAGATGTCAACAGCCTTTCTTTCGATAAGGAGAAGGATGTGATTTTTTCTAAGAAGACGATTGGGTTTGAGAGACGGCGTGGGGGGCAGGCTTGATGGTAGTAAATTGTTGATAATGAGCATTTTACCCAATTATCAGCCCTACATATATTTATTCAATTCTGTTATAAGTAAATGAACTTTTGTTGATGGCTGGCTATTAAAAGCTGTTTTGCCTTCATGTAAATTTAATAATTTATTGGCATAAGAAATTGCATTTTGCTCGTTTCCATATTCTTGAAGAATATCGTACATATTTTCCGAATTCTTGGCGTATTTCCCTAAATCTAATTTCTTAAAAATTCTATTGAGGTTTTTTATATAAGATTTTCTGTTAATTTTTGCGTCCAAATATTCAAAATGTAATATATACCACAACTCAAAAGCTTCATTGCTAAATGCTGAATGAAAGCCTAACTCCATAATTCTTGTATTTGCTGTGTTTACTTGGTTTTTGGTAAAACTATCTCTATCAAATACAATCCAAACTTGGTCAAAATTTTGTTGATTTGATTCTTCTCTCTGCTCTACATGTACAATAGCTGCATCTATCAATGATGTTGTATTTCTTCCAAGACCTTTTATTGTTAATTTATCTACGGAGCCTCTTGGGAGCTTATTTTTTATTGCTTCAAAATAATTTGGCTCTGTTTTAGTTCCTGGACTTTGGACATTTTGGAAATTAGGTAACTGGGAAATTCGGGTTTAAATCATAAGTAATTGATTATCAGTTATTTTATTTTTATTAAGGTAAAAAACATTCAATTAATTAAATTTTATAATTATTTGATAAAAAACAATTTACCTAATACCAAATTTCCTAATTCCCCAATGTCCAAAGTCCAGGCATTTAATCACATTCAAATAATATTTTATGAAAAAACTATTGTTCTTTATGCTAGGGCTAATCTGCCTAGCCGCCTGCCAACAAGATGATGACCCTCGACCAACTACCGAACAGGTTAATTTCTCTAATTTAAAAGTCGGGCAAAAGTCTTTGTATCGTGCGTATAAGGCAAATTGCAACGATATGAACGGGACTTTTGAATGGACAGAAAATACACTGACTTTGGAAGTAGTGGGTTCGGCATCCAATTTGGTGCTGCGAGAATCGTTTATGGAATCACCTGATGTCACTCCACCGTTGCCTGTAGAGTATCCTGTTATCAAAATTGAATCGGGTATTTTATTACCTCAACGACAAGCGTCACGGTTATTTTATTTCTATGCAAATGATACGCTTCGGCTCAATCCTTCGCATGATATTACGCTACAACAGGATGCATGTTTTTTAACTTCAGAAAGTGGTGTATTCGTAGGGAATGACATCGGTTATTTGCCTTTATTTGAAGTGGGAGATGTAAAAGTGGCGGGAAAAACAGTCGTTTCTTGTGAGCCTTTAATTGAACTTGACGGTTATTTAATTCATGATGATGAGAAGTTGCAGGTCAGTCATGTAGTGGATTTTTTGGGACTTCAAAGTGCAATACGTGGGTGGCATTTAATTGAAAATTAGTACATGATTAAAATGGTATAAAACACGAATTTTCGCTGATTTTTTCCACAAAAAAACGCGCTAACAAATTTGAATCTGTTAGCGCGTTTTTTTTATCGTAATGATTAGACAAACGAGACTATTTCAAGCCTCTACGTTCTATTTCCCTCATAATAAAGCCCAACTCCCGACTCATATCGCCTACTACGGCAGTATTTTCTTTTGCCCGTCGGATGAGGTAAGGCACAACATCGCGCACCGGACCATAAGGTACATACTTCGACACACAAAAACCCGCTTGAGCGAGATTGAAAGAAAGATGGTCGCTCATACCGAGCAGTTGACAAAAATTGAGATGCGGGTGCGAGGGTTTGAGTTCATTTCTTTCGATGAGTTCGAGCATATACCAAGCACTTGTTTCATTGTGCGAGGCATTACAAAAAGCAATTTGTTCGTAATGCTCTATGCAGAAGCGAATGGCAGCATTATAATCCTTGTCGGTAGCAGCTTTGTCGCGTTGGATGGGCGTGGCATAATCCCTTTCTTCGGCACGTTTATTTTCTTTTTCCATATATGCGCCGCGCACGAGTTTCGCGCCTAAGATATAGTTTTTCTTTTGAGCAATATGATGGGCTTTTTTTAGAAAATTCAATCTATCGTGGCGATAGAGTTGGAAGGTATTGTATACGATGGCACGTTGGCGATTGTAGCGTTCCATCATCGCAAATGCCATATAATCTATGGTGTCTTGTATCCAACTTTCTTCGGCATCAATGAAGATACCAACGCCGTTTTCGTGCGCTACATAGCAGATGGAATCAAGGCGTTTGAAAGCATTATCGTATTCGTGTTGTTCGCTGTCCTTGAGTTTTTCGCCGGCTTGTATTTTTTCCAATAATTCAAATCGCGCCAAACCCGTAATTTTTGTACTTATCACGGGTACGGTATCATTTTCGTGGGCAAAACGCACAGCACGCATCGTCTCACGCATGGTGGCATTGAAGGCTTCTTCGGTACATTTGCCTTCGGCACCATAGTCGAGGATGGTCAGTACATTATGCCTGTTGAGTCGGTCAACGGTAGGCTGACATTCGAGCAGCGTAGTACCGCCGCAGAACTGCCTGAAAATGGTATTTTGCACCAATTTATTGATAGGCAAACGCATCTTAATCGCTGCCAAACCCAACTGTGACCCGACATTGACGAGCCATTTTTTATTCATCATACCAAATAACCGTGCAGCGTTTTTCAACTCTTGGTCAGACATGCCTGCAAAAGCAATTTCCGTATTGGAAAAATCGACGGTATTGGTTACTCTTTTTTTCGTTTGAAGCGTCATTTAATAGTGTGATGACAATTTAATAGTCAGACTGTTTGATTGTCAAATTGTTGAGTTGTATCATTATTTGCGAGTGTTCAATAATGATATTTTGGAGCATAAAACAACGTGAACATTTGGTATGGAATGTAAAAATACATTAAATTTTAGAATTATGAATAACATCTGTCAAAGTCAAATCAATACTCAATTTGAAACTCCGGTTGCGGTTAAAATTCTTCATTCCAAACACTCCATGCCCGTTCTGCTTGTAAATATAACATTTCAAGTCCATTTTTGATGTGTGTACCTTGTTTTTTTCCGTTTTTTAAGAAAGTCGTAACATTGGGATTGTACACCAAATCATACAAAAGATGTTTGTCCGTTAATTTTTCATAAGGCAAATCAGGACAAAATTCGACCTTCGGATACATACCAAGCGGAGTTGTATTGACGATGATAGTGTGCGTATCGAGTATATTTTCATCTATATTTTTATAAGAAAATTGTCCTTCATGCGGTGTGCGCGACACATAAGTACAGCCAATGCCCAATCGTGCCAATACCGATGCCACTGCTTTTGCCGCACCGCCCGTTCCCAAGACCAATGCTGCCCTATGATGCGCTTTTAGCAATGGCTTTAGCGACTCCTCAAAACCGTACACATCCGTATTGAACCCGCGCAATTTGCCTCCCTGTATTTTGATGGTATTGACTGCGCCAAAAGCTGCGCTACTATCCACCTCATCCAAATAAGGGATGACCGCTTCCTTGTAGGGAATCGTCACATTCAAACCCACTATCAAAGGATTTTTTGCCAATAAACCAGACAATTCTTCTATCCTTTCCAAAGGAAATAATTCGTACTGCCAACCTGCAATATTTTCTTGCTCAAATTTTTCTGTAAAATATTTTTTAGAAAAAGAATGAGACAAAGGAAATCCAACCAAACCAAGTATTTTCATATAATGAGTAACAAGTTGCGAGTAACAAGTTATAAAATGTGCTAGTAGTAGTTTAATTCGTAATTCATTGACAATTAAAAATTACAGTAAGTTATTGATTATTAATTAGTTAAAAAACGAATAACGGGTTACGGCACTAGCTCTTAATTTCACAAAATTAATGCGAATAATTTATTTATTTTTGTAAATATTTGAATTGTTTTTAATGTAAATTATTATTTCAATTACAATATGTTCGCCAAATTAAAAATTACAAATCAAACGCGAGCAATTTATTTATTTTTATTTTTGTAAAAAACTATATTTCAGATTAATTCAAATTGTAATTTTAAATAATTTTTAATTGAAAACATCTAATATCTAATTTGGCAAACACATTACAATTAGTTTTTAATTAAATAACACAATAATTTATTCTATTTTGATTACTCGCATGTCATTTTTACGTCCTAAAGACTTTAAAATTCTTTTTGTAACTTTGTTTTAAATAAATAATGTTGAAATGTGTTAATACGACAATGTTCTCCTATTAACACATTAAAATTCACTCATTTAAGATGGTAGACTCAACCCAGAATATTAATTCCGGTTTAAAGTCCATAGAGGAGCGTTTTTTCAAATCCGCTATTTCGGTAGATTGTGTGATTTTTGGTTTTGACGGCAAGGATTTGAAGGTTTTACTGATTCGTTCTCATACTGCTGAATTTAAGGGGCAGTGGTCGCTCGTCGGTGACTTGCTGACTCCCGACGAAGATATGGATAGTGCTGCATATCGCATACTCTCTCAACGTACCGGCTTGGATGATATTTATCTCGAGCAAGTCCACGCTTTTGGGCGCGTAGAAAGACACCCACTTGGAAGGGTGGTGACGGTGGCATATTACTCACTCATCAATATCAACGATTACAACGCAGAAACAGAAGCCGCATACGAGAACAGCGCAACTTGGCACAGTGTAAAAGAAGTCGGCAAACTCGCCTTCGACCACAATGAAATCCTTGCGGCATCGCTCGAACATCTCAAAGCCAACCTCGCTTCACGCCCTATTGGTATCAATCTGCTGCCCGAAAAATTTACACTCACTGAACTTCAATCGCTTTACGAAGCCATCCTTGATAAAGAATTAGATAAGAGAAACTTCCGCAAAAAAATCCTCTCAATAGGCATGCTCAAAGACCTTGATGAGTTGCAAAAAGACGTAGCACATCGTCCCGCCAAATTATATAGCTTCAACCGCGAAGGCTATGACACATTGCTCAAATCGGCATTTTGATGATTCTGTGGTTTTTGTGTATTAATTTGGGGTTAGCAATTAGTTAACTAAGGGAAGGCGAAAAAAATAACCTACCCGTTGAAATATAAAAAAGTTGTATATTGGCTGCTCAGAAAATTCTCGCTTATGAAAATCTATTTAGCAGCCGAAGTTATAGCAAGTTTTAATTCAGCGTTGAGTAAGCTGAC
>CALCMV010000183.1 GCA_937967535.1 uncultured Saprospiraceae bacterium | reverse complement strand
CGTCAGACATTTTCAAAATCTACCGATGAGCTCATATTTTCCGACAAAGTTTAAATGTCAGACGAGTTTTAGTCCAAATTCAAGCCCGATTTGGAATCTGCCTAAACTCGGCACAATGTCGAACATGTAGAGAAAATTCATGATTTTTCTCTACATGTTCAAAACAGAATCGTAGTTTTTCGTATATTTGAAACTGTGCCGTTGCATCAAAGCTGAAATCATCGGTACAGTAGATTAAATTTGCACTTGATTCTTGCACTTGAACTTAACAAATGTATCTGACTTTCGACACCGAGACCACCGGATTACCTAGTAATTGGAAAGCCCCCGTCACTGCCGTCAACAATTGGCCCCGTATGGTACAAGTCGCCTGGCTCAACCATGATGCCGATGGCAATCTCATCAACAAACACACGCACATCATCAAGCCCGAAGGCTACCGTATTCCCAACGGTGCAGCCCGAATACATGGCATCACCACCGAACGCGCAACAGCAGAAGGAGAAGACCTCACCGAAATTCTCCAAATCTTCGCCCAGGATGTTGCCAAAGCCGACCATCTTATCGCCCACAATATGAGTTTTGACGAAAAAATCATCGGCGCAGAACTCATCCGCAAATCCATTGACCACCAGCTCTTCCAAAAAGAACGTCTCTGCACCAAAATCCTCTCTACCGAATATTGCGCCATCCCCAATCGCTATGGTTATAAGTGGCCCACCCTCTCCGAATTGCATATCAAACTTTTTGGCGAAGATTTCGGTGATGCCCACGATGCTTTTGCAGATGCGGAGGCTGCGGCACGATGCTTTTTTGAATTGAAGCGGATTGGGGTGATTGGGTGATTTACAACTCTCCAATCTTCTCTAATAGCCAGTTTCTATCGCTGTTGACATCTTGCTTTTGAAGCCTTTCCTTAATACTTTCTAAAGTCATTTTGGTGCTAAGGTGTCTATATTTATAAACGTAGATGAGTATGCGGACGAAGTTTTTGTAGCTTCTTTTTCTGGTGGGAGAAAGTTGTTTATTTTCTTTGAAAAACTTCTCCGTAGAGCGAAATCTTTGCATTGTCCGTTCATCGTAGTATTCGTCATTTTCGTAAAATGATTTCAATAACATTACCCTGCCGTTAATATCATAATCTGCATTTATATTTTCTGCGCGAATAAAATGACTCAAGGCTTTTTTGTAATCTTTTTGATAAAAAGCAATGACACCGCAGTTGTAATGCCAAACCGATTCGCGCATTGGTTTGTTGATGAACGATTTATATTTTTCGATTATCTCTGTTGCCCATTCAAATGAACCTACCCGACACCCAACGGTCACTGCGTTCTTTAATTTGATAATATCCACAAAATTTCGCTCTAACAATAGCCCTTTTGCTTCAATGTTTTGGTATAAGTCAAATAAATCTCTAAGACCAAATTCTCCACTACGAATTTGTCGGACACAGTGATTTATTAGGACATGGTAAAATTCAGAGAGGTCGGTACGGGGAATATAGCCAACATCGGATTTTAGTATGTTTAATATTTTTTCATAAGAACTTTCTTCGCCTGTTTTCATCAGTTCGATGACAATCTTATATATCCGAAGCAGTGGATGTTCGGCATATTGTGGCAAATCCAGTAGTTTCAAAGCTATATTCATAGACGAAGTATCATACTGTCTGCCCATTGCATTGGTGAATGAAAGCATGGTCATATAGTGTTTGAGTTTTTCTATACAAGATTGTACGTCCATGTGGTACAAAACTTCCGAAACATTATCTTGTTGTTGTAGTTGCCCTGTCTCGTACAAATAACTCAATATATTTCTTGATAAATTATAGTGTTGTTTGTGATACAAGACATCTCTCTCGGTTTTTAGACTCAATGTTTTTTCCTCTTTTCGGATAGTACGGTTAAATAGTAAGTACTGTTTTTTTTCCAATAATTTTTGACAGACCAAATCATTACGATACACCTTGTTTTCTTCCAATGCTTCAATAGCCAAAAAACGCTCCGCAAGGCGCGTCAAACCCGTTAACTTAGCACTCAAACGCTTTCTTTGCTCGATGTTCAAACCCTTTGCGGTGACTTTGTCGGAAAAAACCTTTTCATATACACTATTTTTTACATCTTCATCAAATTGTCTTTTACCTAATACCTCTCTTATTAGTACTTCCAATAAGCGTACAACATACTTATCAGTATTGAAATATAGGCAAGTTACGAAGTGATTAAGCCCTTCAATTTCCTTTTTGGAAAAATTATTGAGCAAATTAATACCAATACTATAGGGGTTATTTTTCGTTTCAAATTGTTTTTTTTTCATGTTAAAATTTAATAAACAATTAACTATAAAATTATTTTATTATAAATTGAATTAGTTTTAAGTAATTTTAGTTTACAAAAGTATCAAAAATTGCCTTTATATTTGCATTGAAACATCGAAACAGTACAAGTTTTGCAAGAAAAAAACAAGAACATTACAAAGGGTGCAGGACAAAATTTTAATCTTCCCCACAACTTGATTCAGGAAAATCATTCACAGAAGAGGAAACACATCAAGAAGTTAAAAAATTGTTCTGTACCCCATTATGTAATACTGAGGTTCCTATTATGAAAACTTTATTAAACTCACTTATATGTTCACTAATCCTGATAACGCATATGCACGCTCAATCTATACAAGATTTTTCGCGTAAAGGGAATCTTGAATGGAAGAGCCTCAAATCGGAAGAACAAACCTCTGCCCCATTACTCAGTTTAGACAAAGCGGCTTTGTCGCTTGGCACGAATGATGACCTCCAACTTATTGATACAAAAGATGACCAATTAGGCTTCCGTCATTATCGGTATCAGCAAACTTATAAAGATATTCCCATAGAAGGTGCAATTTTTCTCATGCACGAATTGAACAACCGCGTAAAAAACATTAATGGTAGATTGACCCGAAAAATTCACCTCTCAATAACACCGGCTATAAGTGAAGCGACCGCTCTACATGCCGCATTGCGGCATGTAGGCGCTTCTTTATACGCCTGGAACGACCCCACTCACGAAAATAACATCAAACATACCCAAGATTGCTCTGATGCAAGTTTTTATCCTCATGGTGAGTTGGTCATCATTGCTCCCGGTAAGCAAAAAAAAGCTGACGATTATCGGCTCGCCTACAAGTTTGACATCTATGCCGTACAACCCCTGACGCGACAGATCGTATACATAGATGCTCAAAACGAAACGGTGCTGACAAGTATTGAAAAGATACACAATTGTATGAGTCAACCCGCTTCCGGTGCAACAAAGTATTCGGGCGATGTTGAGTTTTCGGCTTGCACTCACGGTGGTGCATATACCTTGCGAAGTAATGATTCGGGTGTTGACATACAGGTATTTGATGCTGCCAATACATTAGCGTCTCCGCAAGTCGCTGTCACAGATGCAGACGGATTTTTCGAGGCAGATTCGGCAGCCGTAGAGGTCTATTGGGCAACCCAAAATATATATGATTACTTTTTTTATACCCATGGCAGAAATAGCCTAGACGACAACGGAATGGCATTATTCAGTTGGTTGCATTATGGTATTGAGTACAATAATGCTTTCTGGAACGGCTCATGGATGACCTATGGAGATGGCGATAATCAACGATTTAGCTCACTTACTTCTCCCGACGTAATTGGACATGAAATCATGCACGGGATTACTGATTTTTCCGCTGATTTGATTTATCAGGACGAACCGGGTGCATTGAACGAATCCTTTTCGGATATTTTTGGAGAAGTAGTAGAACAATATATTCGCGGTACAAATGACTGGATAGTTGGTGCTGATTTTACGGTACAGGCAGACAAAAACGGATTGCGTAATTTAAGTAAACCCAAAGACCCCTACATGCTTGATACCCAACCTGATACATATTTTGGCAACAACTGGTTTAGCGGTGGCGGTAGAGGCGGCGTACATACCAATAGCGGTGTACAAAACTACTGGTTTTACCTACTTGCACAGGGTGGAACGGGTACGAATGATTTTGGACATCAATACGATATACAAGGCATAGGAATGTCCAAAGCCGCAGCTATCGCCTACCGCAACCTTACTGTTTATCTGACATCCGAATCACAATATTTTGATGCCCGTGCAGGCTCCATACAAGCAGCCGTTGATTTGTATGGTACAGCCTCCAATGAAGTACAACAAACCGAAGCAGCTTGGGCAGCCGTAGGTCTAGGTACATATACCACTACCCCTTGTAGTGAGCGCGATTCGCTGGCTCTTGTAGCTTTGTACAATGCAGCCAATGGACCAAACTGGACAGAAACATGGGATTTGACACAGCCAATAAATACTTGGTATGGAGTGAGTTTGAATCAAGGTGGATGTGTAAGTACTTTAGATTTAAGTTCCAATCAATTAATGGGGAGTATTCCCGCTGAAGTGGGTGATTTGGGAAGTTTATTGAATTTACACTTGCAGCAAAATACTTTGTCCGGCAATATTCCTCCCGAATTGAGTAACTTAATTCATTTGGATGTATTGGATTTGAGCTTCAATCAATTGGAGGGCAATATTCCGCCGGAATTAGGAAATTTAACTAATCTGACACAATTAGCTCTGAATAACAATCAATTGAGTGGAACGACTCTGGAGGCTTTGAGCAATTTGACCAATTTAAACATATTATCTTTGGGAAATAATCACCTAACGGGTGAGATTATTTCCGGAATAGGAAGTATGAGTAATTTGGTAAATTTGGATTTAGGACTCAATCAATTGACAGGCAACATTCCACCGGAATTAGGAAATTTAATTCATTTGACAAACTTGAATTTGGGCGATAATCAACTGACGGGTGAAATCCCCGACAAATTGGGTCGTTTGATTAATTTGAAATCTTTGAGCCTCATAAATAACCAATTAGAAGGAGAGTTCCCTGTATGGATAGGTAATTTGCCCTATCTCACTTCTCTGGCATTGTCTTCCAATCAACTCAACGGTTGTTATCCTTCCAACTTGTCTGATTTGTGCAACCAACTGACCTATCTCAATGATAATGCTAATATCAGCAATGGCAACAACTTTGATGCTACATGGGAAAGTTTTTGCAGTATAGGTGCAGGAGTCTGCAATTTTTACTCTCCTTGTCGGCAGAATGATTCCTTAGCATTATTGGCACTCCACAATGCACTAATTGATAACCCACTGGTTTGGAATCTCAATGAACCCATCGATACATGGAATGGAATAACGCTAAGTCCCAAAGGATGTGTAATTAGTATAGAATTGGAAGATGGATATTTGAGTGGAAATATCCCACCGGAAATAGGTAATTTGAGTCACTTGAAAGTGCTGGATGTGGATGAAAATCAAATATCAGGTGCCATTCCCCCGGAATTGGGCAATTTGACTGCCTTAGAATATATTGATTTATCTGCCAATAATTTAAATGATAATATTCCGCCGGAATTGGGGAATCTCAGCTACTTGAATTATCTAGATTTGACCGGCAATAGTCTGAATGGACATATTCCCCCGGAATTGGGCAATTTGACTGCCTTAGAATATATCAATTTGTCTACCAATGCTTTAAGTGGTAATATTCCATCGGAATTGGGTAATCTCACTCAATTGAAATATTTGGATTTGACCGGCAATAGTTTAAGTGGACATATTCCACCGGAATTAGGAAATTTGGGCGAATTAACAACACTATTGTTGAGGTTTAATGAATTAAGCGGAAACATTCCAACGGAACTGTGTAATTTGGAATATTTGCAAACATTAAACTTAGGCAACAATCAATTAAGCGGCAGTATTCCGACAGATATTGGAAATTTAAGCAATATAATATCCATAGAACTTTTTAGCAATCAACTTACGGGCAGTATTCCTGCTGAAATCAGTAATTTGAGCCACTTGCAGCACCTTTATCTCAGTCAAAATCAATTAAGTGGTTGCTTTGCCCCCGAACTCGCTAATCTCTGTAACCAATTATCAGAAGCCGAAATCAATCAAGGCAATAATTTCGACAGCACTTGGGAAGATGTGTGTGATATGGGTGCGGGTGTGTGCAATTTTTATTCTCTGTGTCGGCAGAGTGATTCCTTGGCATTGGTAACTTTTTATAATAATATTAATGGATTAAATTGGAATTTAGCTCAACCGATAGATACTTGGCAAGGCATCACTCTAAGTGCAAATGGTTGTGTAGAAAGATTACGTTTGGAAGGTTTTGATTTGACAGGAAATACCATTCCGAATGTTATAGGAGACTTAACTCAGCTTAAAAGCATTAATTTTGAGGGATGTAATTTCTCAGGGTCTATCCCATTCGAAATTGGAAATCTAATAAATTTAGAAACACTTACATTAGTTGATAATCATTTATCGGGTTTCATTCCCGCACAAATTGGAAATCTAATAAATTTAAAATCATTAGATATAAATTCCAATAATATTTCAGGAACTCTTCCATCTGAATTAGGAAATTTAATAGATATAGAAACAATTGATTTGTATGGGAATAATCTAACAGGAACAATCCCTCCTGACTTAGGAAATTTACCCAATATATTAAACTTAGTATTAGCAAATAATAATTTATCAGGAAACATTCCAACGGAATTTGGAAATTTTACACAAGCTCTACATTTATCTATTAGCAATAATAATTTGAGTGGTTGTTATGATAATTCATTAAGTATTTTATGTAATAATTCACAAAACAACAATATCAATATTAGCGATGGCAACAACTTCGATGCCTCATGGGAAGATTTTTGCAATACCGGTGCGGGTATGTGCAACCCTTACTCTCCTTGTCGGCAAAGTGATTCTTTGGCTTTAGTAACTCTTTTTAATACTCGCGGAGCTTGCTCTATTGATTTTACTCAACCAATAGATACTTGGCAAGGCATTACTTTAAATGCAAATGGTTGTGTATCGGAAATTCGCTTCCATGATGGTTGTTTAGAAGAAATAGAACTAGTCCCCGAATTGGGCAATCTTTCAGAATTAGAAGTATTGGTATTGACTAATGATTTGAATATTCTTACTCCGATTCCTTCCGAATTAGGCAATTTGTCAAATTTGAGAGAATTAAGATTGGGTGAAAGTATTCCGGGTGAAATCCCCGTTGAATTATGGAATTTAACGAATCTGCAAGCATTAAATCTAGATGGTAGCTTTACAAATTTTCCATCCGGCATCGCAAATCTTACAAACCTTCGGGAATTATCTGTACATGGAGGCAATTTTAATGCAGCTATACCTACAGAAATTGGGAATTTAACAAAATTAATCGGTTTAGATTTAAGTGACAACAATTTTATCGGAAATATTCCGACAGAATTAGGAAATCTTGTAAATCTGCAATACTTATTTTTAGGAATCAATAATTTAAGCGGAAGTATTCCGGAAGAATTAGCTGCAATTCCCAATTTATTAATATTATCATTACATTCCAATCAGTTAACAGGTTCGATACCTAATAGTCTTGGAAATTTAAGCAATTTAAATGAGCTATGGTTGAGCGAAAATCAACTCATCGGCTGCTATCCCTCCAACCTCACTAATCTTTGCGGTCAATTAAACCGACATTTTATCAGTGAAGGCAACAATTTAGATGCCACTTGGGAAGATTTTTGCAACATGGATGCGGGCATATGTTCTCCGCTTCAACCTCCTTGTTGGGAAAGCGATTCCTTGGCATTAGTCGCTTTTTACAATGAAATAAACGGACTAACATGGGACCTCAATGCTCCGATAAGTACTTGGTCGGGGCTTGAATTTAATACTTTTGGATGCGTGACAGATATAGTACTACCCAACGCCGGATTGAGTGGCACGATTGCAAGCGAATTGGGTAATTTAACTAATTTAGTTAATCTAAATCTGAATAATAATCAATTAAGCGGTAGTATTCCCCAGGAGTTGGGCGATTTGGATAATCTGCAAACTCTGTTTTTAAATGCTAATCAATTAAGCGGTGAAATTCCTGCTCAACTTGGTCATTTAAATAGCCTCAAATTTTTATTTTTATTTTATAATGAACTAAGCGGTGAAATTCCTGTCGAATTAGGTAATTTAACTAATTTGGAACAATTGCATGCGGGTTTCAATCAATTAGAAGGTAATATTCCATCCGGATTAAGCAATTTAACTAATCTCCAAGAATTATCTCTCCAACACAATCAACTAAGCGGAAGCATCCCTGTTAGTTTTGGAAATTTGATTAATCTAAGGCTTTTGTCTTTGCGTAATAATCAACTAAGTGGCAACATTCCCTCCGAAATAGGAAATTTAGATAAGCTCGTAAGACTATTTCTGCAATACAATCAATTAAGCGGACACCTACCACCGGAATTGGGCAATTTGAGCAAATTGAGAAGGCTCTTTATTACTTATAATCAACTAAACGGCTGCTTTGCTCCCGAACTCTTCAACTTCTGTGAGCAACTATCAGAAGCGGATATCAGTCAAGGCAACAACTTCGATGCCATATGGGAGGAACTCTGTAGCACAGGTGCAGGAGGCTGCGAACCGATTACTGCTTCTGCTGTGTGGCCCGGTGATTTCAACAGCGACGGCATAGTTGATAATGTAGATGTACTCACATGGGGATTAGCCAAAGGCAATACAGGCATAGCCCGCCCCAATGCCACAAGCGATTGGGCTGCCCAGCCCTGCCCCGATTGGCAAATCTCGGTAGGCTTGGTCAATGGTAAACATCAAGATGGAAATGGTGATGGCGCAGTAAATGAACAGGATTTGGAGGTCTTGAGGAATAATTATGACAGTACGCATACGGTTATAGGCTCGAGCAGTCCTTTAAAATTTCGTTTGGAAGAAGTCAGTAGCACACAAGATAATGGGCAGGTAACTACCACCTATCACCTCTTTGCCGAATCTTCGCTTGGTGTACCTATTAGCACCCATGGTTTGTCGTGTAGCATTGATTTTGGAGGCTTAATGGTAAGTAGTGCAACGATGGATATATCCAACTCATCCTTAGCACCGGACGAATATGTTGAAATATTTGACACCCAACGCAATACCTTCAACCTTGCACTGACCCGTACTGACCATAATAACCGAATCATTGATGGTTCTATAGGGACTATGATTATAATAGCTGAGGATTTACAGTCCGGTGAACCCTTTGCCGCCAAAATCCGCAATGGGCGCATGATGTCTGCTAATGGAGAATTAAACCCCGCCGGTGGCACATCACTGTATGGTATTGTAGGAACTTCCGGTGTTGCCAACGAACCTTCATTGTCTGTATTTTCTACCGATGAGAGTTGTTACGACTTGGGTACGGCTACTGCTCAAATCGTCGGTGGCACTGCCCCATACACCTATACATGGAGCAATGGCGCAAACACCGCCCAAGTCAATAACCTCACTGCCGGAACATACACCGTAGAAATCACCGATGCCAATGCTTATACCCAAAGCCTCAATATAGAAATTGCTGCTCCCGACCCCGTATACGACCCGTCGGGCAACCCGATAGATTGCAGCCAATATATTCAATGGGTAAATCCACAAATACATGTATGGTTGGAAGGCGCGTACCGTAGCGAAACAAATGATATGCGGACGGATATGCTGGGAAAATTAATAGAACCACCAAATATACAACCCTACGGCGGATACCCTTGGAACTATCGCGGTACAGAAGGCGAAGGTTGGTCGCTCGACAATTATCCGGCAGATGCGGTGGATTGGGTATTGGTTTCATTCCGTGATAGCGAAAATTTCAATGTGGTACACAAAAAAACGGCTGCTTTAGTTTCGCAGTCCGGCGAGTTGTACTTTCCGGATCCGCGTGTATTACCTGCTACCTCCGAACCTATGTATGTGATGATTCAGCATCGCAACCATATCGCAGCCATGACACCACAGCCCATTTTGATAACTAATAATACATTGACTTATGATTTTCGGGCAAGTGACAGTTATCGTATATCCACAAGTGTCGGGCAGCGACAAATGCCGAATGGAACTTGGGCAATGCTTGCCGGAGATTGTGACCAATCAGATACAGAAGGGTACGATATTACCGGGCAAGATAAAGTCATATGGGCAGAATTCAATGGTAGTTTTGCTCAATATCTCCCCGCCGACCTCAATCTCGACGGCGATGTAACAGGAGCAGATAAGATACTCTGGGGCATCAATAATGGTAATTCTTCTGTATTACCCAAATAGTAATTTTTTAGAGGGAATATTCCCTTACGTGTGAATAGTAATAGCGTCTCTGTCAAAGGGTAGAGACGCTCTATTTTCTCCCAAAAAAACAGCGTCTACGACATTTAAATATTACAAAAAAAAATAATTTTTTCAGAGGGAACATTCCCTCATATACGTGTGAATAGTAATAGCGTCTCTGTCAAAGGGTAGAGACGCTCTATTTTCTCTCAAAAAAACAGCGTCTACGACATTTAAATATTACAAAAAAAATAATTTTTCAGAGGGAACGTTCCCTCATATACGTGTGAATAGTAATAGCGTCTCTGTCGAAGGGTAGAGACGCTCTATTTTCTCCCCAAAAACAGCGTCTACGACATTTCAATATTACAAAAAAAATAATTTTTTTAGAGGGAATATTCTCTCAAAATACGTGTGAATAGCAAGCGTCTCTGTCAAAGGGCAGAGACGCTTTTTTTATGGTAAAAACAATGAGTCAAACGGATTCACCTGACAAATACACCCAATAAAAAATGAGGCTTGTATATGCAATTTGGTTTAGAGCATATTTTGTTGAATACTATCATTTTCAATGTCTTCGCCAAATTTTGAATTATGAATTTTGAATGACAAATTAATTTAAATTCCACTTTGTTTTTTGTTGATAATTATAAATTAACAAATTAAATATTTTTTATTATTTAAAATTTTTTATTCAAAATTCAAAATTGGCGAACACATTAATTTTGAGTCTTTATTTTTATTTTAGCTTCCTAATTTTTTATATGATTGAATACATAATAAAATAAATAGATTGTCGCATAAAACACTGATTTTAAATATTTTATATAAAATAAAAATAAAAACACATAAAAAGTTGAGTATCAAAACTCAAAAACAGCCTTCCAATTTTCGCGCAACTTTCCGGTTTTTTCTTCCAAAATATAGCGCACCTTTGTATCGTTCAATGATAGGTCAGTATAAGGTCTGTCTTATTTCTAATACAATAACGGAAAATATGAAGAATTACATCCAGCAATCATAGCCCCCACACGAAGCCTGTAAGCTCATAATAAAAAAGACACCTTTCCCTTGAAACAATATCCACTCTTGAAGCGTCCCGTCCTGTTTTCAGGATGGGATTTTTCATTAAAACAACCCAAATCATTTATACAAAAAAGTCTTCATCTCACCATCCGCCTTCACATAGCCGCGATACATCCCCGCCGTATTAAAAGGCATGGCAACATTCCCGTACTTATCAAGTGCAATAACACCGCCCGAACCACCTTTTTCCACCAACTTTTTATTCACCACAAAATCAGCGGCTTCTGCGAGCGTAGCACCTCCGTATTCCATTCGAGCAGAGATGTCGTATGCCACCATATAGCGCATAAAATACTCGCCATGCCCTGTACTCGATACGGCACAAGTCGCATTATTGGCATACGTACCTGCGCCGATGATAGGCGAATCGCCGATGCGTCCGTAACGTTTATTGGTCATGCCGCCGGTAGAGGTGCCTGCGGCGAGGTTGCCATTTTTATCGAGAGCTGCCGCGCCGACT
>CALCMV010000182.1 GCA_937967535.1 uncultured Saprospiraceae bacterium | reverse complement strand
CTGCTTCTTGTAGCAATGCGACTTTTTCGGGCGTAATATCGCCGAGTATGCGTATCGCCAAACCCGGTCCGGGGAAGGGGTGGCGATTGAGAATATGTGGCGGCAATTCGAGTGAATGACCAACTTTACGCACCTCATCTTTGAACAACATTCTAAGCGGCTCAACAATTTTCAGGTTCAATTTATCGGGCAAACCACCTACGTTGTGATGCGATTTAATCGTAACAGAAGGACCATGCACAGAGACGGATTCAATGACATCGGGATAAATCGTACCTTGCCCCAGCCATTCAATATCCGCAAGTTTATTTGCCTCATTTTCAAATACTTCTATAAAAACCCGTCCTATCGTTTTGCGTTTCTTTTCGGGGTCGCTGATGCCTTTTAATTCGGATAGAAAATTATCCTTCGCATCAATTCCTTTGATATTCAAACCAAGCCCTTGATAAGATTCGAGGACTTCTGCGTATTCATTTTTGCGAAGCAAACCATTATCAATAAAAAAACAAAATAGCTGGTCGCCAATCGCACGATGCAGCAGCATCGCTGCCACAGAGGAGTCCACTCCACCCGATAAACCAAGCAGGACTTTCTCGCTGCCAATCTTATGACGCAATTCTTGTACGGTGGTTTCTACAAATGACTCAGGCGTCCACGAATCGGTACAGCCCGCGATGTCGATAACGAAGTTTTTAATAAGCGTTTTGCCGCTAAGACTGTGGGTAACTTCGGGGTGAAATTGAAGGCAATAAATGGGTTGTGCAAATTTTTGATTGTCAGAACGATAAGCAGCTACACCAATACTTTCTGTACCTGCAAGCAGGTGAAATCCATCAGGAATTTGGGCAATCGTATCGCCATGAGACATCCAAACTTGCGCTTCATCGACGCCTTCAAAAAGTGGGTCAGATTGGATATTGGTGAGGAGGGCTTTGCCGTATTCGCGCTTGTCGGAGCGCATGACTTTTCCGCCGAAATGTTGCGCCACATATTGTGCGCCATAACAAACAGCGAGGATAGGTTTTTTGTCGATGAGTTTGTCTAATTCAGGATGTAGTGCGTGTTTGTCAGTGACGGAAAAAGGGCTGCCCGAAAGGATAATCCCGGCAATCGAATCATCAATTTTTGGGATTTTATTGTACGGGACAATCTCACTATACACATTAAGCTCGCGCACACGACGAGCGATAAGTTGGGTGTACTGTGACCCGAAATCAAGAATGAGGATTTTTTGCTGCATATTGGCGGCAAAGATAGGGAAACAATGATGAAATGCTATAATGCTACAATCTTAAATTTGAACTTTGGACAAAATGGGAATTAGTCTCGGCTGAGCCGAGAGGGAAATTAGGTTTAAAATTGTAACTCATTGATAATCAATTGAATATTTTTCATTATTAAAATAAAATAGTTTATTAATTCTTTTATGTAAAATTCTAAAAAAGTCCCGATAGTTATCGGGATTACCGAATTTTCAAATTACCCAATTTCCTCTTTCCAAAGTCTAACTTAAATGAGTGTGAATGTTTAATTAAAACTAAAAATTTAGTTAAAATTTGAAGTTTAACTAAATTTTTAGTTTAGAAAGTGTATATTTGCATTGTAAATCGCGTGTAAAGGCATTTTTATTTTTTGAAAGATTAATAAAAAGAACTATCTTTGCGCTCAATTTTTTTTTAATTAAATTAGAAAACGAAAAAGACATGAAAAACGTCGTATTATTTTGTCTATTAGCCTTAGCAGTAGGTTTCACTGCTTGTAAGAGTGACACTGCGAATAAAGCAGAGGAAACTGTCACTACTTTGAACGATAAATCAACATTGCCCAATGCAAACAACCCACAAGCTGCAACACCTACTCCCGCTATTCCTGCAGATACGGTAAACGTCGCTAAAATAACTTTCACAGAGCAAGTTTATGACTACGGTACTATCAAAGCAGGTGAGCAGGTAGAGCATACCTTCAAGTTTACCAATACCGGTGTGGCACCATTGATTATCGAAACTGCAAAATCAACTTGTGGTTGTACAGTACCACAATATCCGAAAGAGCCTATCGCTCCGGGTGAAGCCGGTGAGATTGCCGTTAAATTCAATAGTAAAGGTAAATCAGGAAGACAGCGTAAACCGGTCAATATCACAGCGAATACTTGGCCTAAGCTGACTACTGTTCACATTGACGGTACAGTTGAGAAAGTAGAAGAAGAAGCAACTGCAACAAACAAGTAATGTTAGACGAGAGAGGAGGGATAAAAGACAAGAGAAAAAATCTCTCGTCTCATTGCTCTCGTCTCTCATCTCAAACAAAATATTATGCAAACAATGCTATTACAAGCCAACGGAGATGCAGGAATGATTAACCTGATTTTCATGGCAGCTATCATGTTGGTGGCTTACTTTTTCCTTATCCGTCCGCAAGCAAAGCGTGCGCGTGAGCAACGCAGTTTTGTGGAAAATCTTGACAAGGGAATGAATGTAGTCACTGCCGGAGGTATTCACGGCAAAATTTCCAAAGTTGATGATACAACCGTCACACTCGAAGTCTATAATAAGACCTATCTGACGATTGAAAAAACAACGATTAACATGGAAATGTCTACCGCTTCCGCAAAAGAAACGGTTGAAAGTGCAAGTTGATACCGACAAAATAAAGGCATTTTTGCAAACGGACAGGGCAATGTTGATGGGCTGCATCGGCATTGCCTTTGTTGTTTGGTTATTTATGAAAATGTCGCAACCGCATCAAACATACCTTCCACTTGAGATTAGCTATACCTTACCCGACGATAAAATATTCGCTATACCGCCACCGGCTACTATCACGCCCAAAATCAGTGGTACAGGTTGGGCATTATTTGGTCGTTACCTTCGCGCCCAACGTCCCAAAATCCTCATTACCCTCGAAAATATATCCAACCCAAGCATCAGTGCTTCCGAACTCGAAACCGCCATACAAAAGCGTTTGCCCAATCTCCTCACCGCCGAACTTCGCACTTATCAATCCATCACAGTACAATTAGATGATAAAGCAGGCAAACGTATTCCCTTAGCATTGCAGAAAAAAATTGAGCTTGCGCCGCAATATCAATTTGTGATACCCCCAAGCCCGGTACCGGATAGCATCACGATATACGGACCCAAATCTCTGATTGAAAAAGTTGATCTATGGCAAACAGAAGTTATTGAAATTAAGAATCTTAAAGAAAATCAAAACCCTAGGGTTTCATTGCTTTCTCACCCAAATACAGCCGTTAGTTTTGACCTTAGCGAAGTAGTTTGCAGGATTGAAGTCGAGCAATTTACCGAAAAAACACTCGAAGTTCCCATTCAAATTATCAATGCACCCGACACGCTTTTACTCACCATTCATCCTTCCAAAACAAAAATTACCTGCCGCGTAGGATTGAGCAGTTATGATAAAGTGAACGCCACTCAATTCAAAGCAGTTGCCGATTTTACAAAAGTTGACATCAATAATTCCAACTATGCACCCGTCAAACTTAGCGAAGTTCCCGATTTTGTCAATAATACAAATACACAACCGCAACATGTAGAGTTTATTATTAGTCGGTGAATTGATGTGCTTGAGGTACTCATGCTCTAAGCCACGAATGATTTTAAGGGAATCATCAATAAATTCGTAAAAAAATTAGTGTATTCGTGGCAAAAATAAGTATTATATTATCAAAAATAATTTTTCGCATAGCGAAAAAAAATACGTCAGCGCATCAGGACATCCACGCATCAGCACGTATATTTACAGGATGAAAAAATTACTTATGATAATTGGAAGTATTCTCGGAGTGATTTTGTTGGCTGTTGTGCTGCTCTTTTTGCTGACACCTGCACCCACAATCGTGACAGGAGTAGCAGCAAAACGCGCCTGCTCGTCTCATTTTTTGGCAGGTAGAAGTGCCGGGTATATTGCTGAAAATGAGAATAATTATTCGCTGATAAAATTTGCAAAAATAAAATATGATGAACAACAAAAAACGGCTACTGCTACTTTTTTAGGATTGGGAAAACTGACGGCTGTGTATCGCGAAGGGCTTGGTTCTGCGATTGTTACGAAGGATTATCCTTTAGAAAAAACGCAAGAATTATCTTTTTCTATTCCAAAACCGACCTCAATAACTGATATTTTTTCTGAAAATAATTTTTCTGATAAACCTGTTTTTAATCAAGAAAAATTGAACCGTGCGATTGACAAATCATTTGAAGGAGGAAAACGCACGAGCGCAGTCGTAGTAGTGAAAGATGGTCAAATCATTGGTGAAAAATACGGCGAAGGATTGGACGAAAATAGTTTATTGCTCGGTTGGTCAATGACAAAAAGTATCACCAATGCAATAGCGGGTATCATGGTGCAAAAAGGCATGATTGACATCGAAAAACCTGTTGATATTCCCGAATGGCAAGGCGATGAACGCGCCAAAATCACTTGGAATAATCTGCTGCAAATGGGAAGTGGTTTGAAGTGGAATGAGAATTATTTTTGGATAAGCGATGTGACCAAAATGCTCGCCATGCGCGGCGATATGTACCAACACGCCATTCAATCAAAAGCCAAACAAGCCCCCACAGAAAAATTCCTTTACTCTTCCGGCACCACCAATATCGTAGCAGGTCTGCAACGCCGACAATTCGCTGATATTCAGGACTATTGGGCATTTCCATACCGCGAATTATTTCACAAAATCGGTATGAACAGCGCTATGATGGAGACGGATGCTTCGGGGACTTTTGTAGGCTCATCGTATAGCTACGCAACGGCGCGGGATTGGGCAAAATTCGGCATGCTTTATCTCAACGACGGTATGTGGGCAGGCGAGCGCGTACTACCCGAAGGCTGGGCAGCTTATACCGCCACTCCTGCGCCAAGTGCGGAGGGCGACTACGGTTCGTTTTTCTGGCTCAATGCCGGCGGACAATATCCCGATGCGCCTCGTGAGGCATACGGCGCACAAGGTTTTCAAGGACAATACGTTTATATCATTCCCTCCAAAAAACTCGTCGTGGTGCGCTTAGGTACAGGCATCGGCGATTTGGATTTCAACGAATTTTTAACGGAAATTGTGAAGGCAAGTTGACCGGACAACGAGTTGTTGAGTTGAAGAATATTTAGACTTCATCAACTTGTCAATATATTTTTTTTTGAAAAAACGAACTATTCTGCTACCTTTGTCGTTATTAGATATGAATTCTGGTGTCGTGAGCCGTTTATACAGTCTCTTTAACTTTATTTATTTCTCACCACTATTTCTCTAATTGAGGCTGTTTAATTTCTTTTCCAATATTAATTCCACAGTTTCATTAATTTTTTTATATGAATATTTTTGTTGCAAAGTTAAACTTTGACACACACGAATCTGACCTCCGCGAAGCTTTTGAAGAGTATGGCGAGGTGGAATCCGTGAAAATTATTACTGACAAGTTCTCCGGCAGATCTAAAGGTTTTGGATTTGTTGAAATGCCCGACGACGAAGCTGGCAGAAATGCTATCAATGAACTAAACGGCGTTGAATTTGACGGCAGAACCATTGTCGTGAAAAAAGCAGAACCAAGAGAGAACCGAAGTCGCGGAGGCGGCGGAGGTGGAGGTGGAGGCTACAATCGCAACCGCGGAGGCGGTGGTGGCGGTGGTGGCTACAACAGAAGATACTAAGATATTTTTTTCAAGATATTTTTCAGTAAAAAAGGCGTTGCAATTGCAACGCCTTTTTTATTTATGGACGATAGATTTTTCTTGGGTAATCCGACATACGTACTTTGGGTTTTTCGAGTTCGCGCAGGGCATCTTTAGCTATCCATTGAGCCGATTTGCTATCCATCTTCAGAATTTGGCGAGCTATCATAAGGGCAGATTGGTGAAGGTCGCTATTCCTTTTTCCAATATTTCTCAATGCCCAATTGACCGCTTTTTTCACATAAATCCTATCATCATTTGCAGTTTTTTTTATGATTGGGAAAAATGATTCAAAGAGTTCATTATCAGCATATTTGTCTGCCATACAATAAGCTGCAATAGTGGCAAATGCTGCCCTTCGCTCAAATTCCGGTTCACGCAAATGCCAGTCCTGTATTTTTTTTACAGCTAATTTATTTTTCGCAAACAAGCCCATACAAAAGGAATCGCATATCTCCCAATTTTCAAATGTTGCTACCCATTTTTCCATCAATTCCTCGGTAACGTCTTTCGGTTTGAATAGCTTGCTGCACAGCAAACGCGCTTCATAAATTCCGCTATCAAATAATTGGATAGCTAATTCATTGTCTCGTCCTATTTCTTTTGCCAGTATTTTTAAATCCTTGTGATAAACGCCCAAGGGATTGTTGGAAATAATGCCAAATTTCTTTTCTTTCAGCACAACTTTTTCGGGATTTGCGAGGCTTTGCAATCGGGCAATTACTTCATCAAAGGTCATAAACTTTCTGCTTTCTGTACCAATTGTTTGAACTCCTGTTTGAAACCATGTGGGTCGCTCAGATTGGTGTTGTCAAACCACTGAATTATATAATTGTAACTACTCGTACCTTTGTATTCCGAATCGCGAAGAACGAGCGCGAAAGATGCCACACTCGCCGTAAATCTCATAAAATCAGAGGCTTGTGCAAAGGTATTTCCATCATCGTATATCTCTAAATTCAAGGGAATACTCACATCCGAATCGGGTTCTTTGTACCTAAAATCAATCGTAAAAGTAGGCGTGAGACGAAAATCATCATTGCCCGTAGGAATGATTTCGTACAAGGCGGTGATATTTTGATTGGCACCGATTTCGCCGGCATCTTTTGTGTCGTCTTCAAAATCTTCATTTTCCAATACGCGGTTTTCATAACCAATTAAGCGATAGGCTTGTACATTTTCGGGGTTAAATTCGACTTGTACTTTTACGTCTTTTGCTACGGTAAAAAATTTGCTGTAATCATAAATGAACACTTTTTGAAGTTGTTTTACATTATCAACATATTCAAATGTACCATTGCCATTGTTGGCGATTTGTTCTAAAGCACCATCATTGAGATTGCCTCTGCCTACGCCGATTACGGTAATAAAAATTCCTAAATCACGCTTTTCCTCAATCAATTCGACCAACTCATCCTGACTACTCGGACCGACATTAAAATCGCCATCCGTACCGATGATAATGCGGTTATTGCCATCGGCAATGAGATTGGCTTGTGCGATTTCGTATGCTGTAATGATGCCTTGTGCGCCTGCTGTGCTGCCGCCCGAACCCAAGCTGTTGATGGCATTTTTGATGGTTTGTTTTTGCGTACCGAGTGTTGATTGGAGTACGACACCTGCCGAACCCGCATAGGTAACGATTGCCACTCGGTCTTGGACATCCATCTCATCTACGAAAAGATTGAAGCCTTGTTTGAGCAATTCCAACTTGTCAGGGCTTGACATTGAGCCGGATACATCTATCAGAAATACAAAATTTGAAGGAGGAAGCTCCCCGGCAATCGGTTCGCCTTTGATGCCGATACGGATGAGTTTATGAGCGCCATTCCACGGACATTCGCTTACTTCACCATTCAAATCAATCGGGTGTTGTGCTTCATTAAATTCGTAATCCAAATCAAAATAATTAATCAATTCTTCGGTGCGTATCGCATCTTTTACGGGTAGTTGATCTTCTTGTTGTAAAAAACGGCGGACATTGGCATAGGAAGCCCCGTCTGCATCAATGGAGAAAGTGGAGACAGCTTCATCAGCTACATTCACGAAGGGATTTTCTTCGATTTCATTATAATTGTCGCCTCCGATTGGCGTGGAGTATCCATCGGCGGTAAATCCGGAGTTAACAACAATACTCTCATCGGTTACATTACTACTTTCTTTAGAACATCCGATAAAGAGTATTGGCAGAATAATTAAAGCGAGGATTTTTTTCATGATAATTAGTTTAGAATTTTTTGTTGTGAAAGAACCAAAAATATTAATTGTAAGTGTTTTAAATGATAATTCATTGAAAATGAATTATTTACTTAAACTTTCCCGACAACTGTACGGGATAAACTTAAAACTTTCCCGACAACTGTACGGGATAAACTTAAAACTTTCCCGACAACTGTACGGGATAAACTTAAACTTAAACTTAAATATAGATGCCGGAACGCAGTTAATTGGTGTAAACTTTTATACCATTATGTTCTATTTGGTAATATTTCAACAAAAAAAACCTTCTACGCTGATGGAAATAATTCATACATGTAGAAGGTTTTTTATAAAATCACCCAAATCAATAGCAGCCTAAATCTAAGCTCTAATGCAATGGTCTGATTGCTGAATAATTATAAGCTCACAACTTGAGTAAATTATATTTTGGCAAATTGTTCGAGGAGAGGTTGGAGTTGTTGAGGTGTTTTGTAGCCTCTGAGGGAGTGCATGATTTGTAACTCCTCATTCAAAATGACCATCGTAGGAAAGGCACGAACACCCATAGCACTTGCGAGTTGGTTGGTGCCGTTGCGACGATATTGACCTTTATTTGGGTCATAATTTGGATTGGAAAATGTCTTTCCTCCAAATAGGATGTCGTTTTCATCCTGTGCATTGAATTTGACCGCATAAAAATTTTCGTTGACATATTCAGCCAATTGCGGGTTGGAAAAGGTGTTTCTATCCAACATTTTGCAAGGTCCGCACCAATAGGTATATACATCTACGAATAGTTTTTTAGGCTCATTTTGCATGGCTGCCTGTGCCTCGGCAAAGGTCATCCAGTTGATGGGCGAGTCGGTTCCGGGCTTTGCCGCAGGTTGTTTAGTTGTTGTAGTGATGCTTGGTTTGGCTTGTGGTTGTACGGCGGTATTTTCTGCTGTACCATCGTTGCAAGATGTGAAACCTAACAAACCAAGACTTAATACTATGACGATAAAATTTTTCATTATATTTAACTTTAAGTAAAGAGTAAATAATAAACCACGATTAAGAAGAAAACAAAATAAGCCCTTCGAAATCGTAAACTTATTATTTGCTCGTTACTAAACTGAAAATCAATTCTTTATATTGAAACGAACTTGACTATGAACTTGTTTCGTCTGATTGTTTACATTTGATTGAATTGTTGCAAAATCGGCAAGAAACCATCAGCATACGATAGCCGGAAATGGCTTGCATCAAGTTCATTTTTTCATTGAGAAAAAAAATAGTCGGATAGCCTTTTGCACCGTATTTTTGAGCCAATTGCTGTGTGTAGTATTTCGCGCTCTTTTGGGTTTAGAAGCCTCAAATTAGGCTATCAGTTCATAGTTGCCGGTTCATAGTTCATAGTTTTTTACAATTCATTGAAAATGAATTGTTTATTTAAACTTAAACTGCTGCACGCTTGTCGGCAAATGTAGCTGCATCCAGTCGCTTGCACCTAATAAGAAACGAATTTATGCTGAACTTATTTTTTCGGAATTATAGAAAGAAAATGCCAGATACCTTTCAGATACCTGACATTTTCTTTTTATCTATAACATTCATCCCAAAATGATAGTTAAGACTTATCAATATTGAGAGAATTGCTCAAAATCCGATATTATAATTTACTGAATTGCTGCAAAATCGGTAAGAAACCATCCGCGTCGCGGTAGCCCGGAACGGCTCCACCTTGCATCAAATTCATTTTTTCATCAAGAAAAAGAACGGTTGGGTAGCTTCTTGCACCGTATTTTTGTGCCAGTTGGTGCGTGGCGTTCCGCGCTCTTTTTGGCTTAGAAGCATCAAATCTTGGATTTGCATATTCTTTGCCGCCGAGTTTGATAGGGTCGGGATGTTGAGCGTCAAATTTTACGGCATAATAATTTTCGTTCATATAATCTGCCACACGCTTGTCGGCAAATGTAGCTGCATCCAATCGCTTGCACCAGCCACACCACTCTGTGTAAACATCTACAAAGACTTTTTTAGGCTTGCCTGTCATAGCTTTTTCAGCTTGCTCAAAAGATACCCAGTTGATTTTTCCGCCCGGTACTTTTGGCTCGTAGCTTCTTTTTTGTCTCTGTTGTGCTTTACGTTGGGCATCTTGCTGTGCTTGGCGTTGTTGTGCTGTGAGTTGTGGTTGTTGTTGTTGAGGTGTTTTGGTAGGTGCTACGGTTTTTGTAGTCGTAGCTGTTTCTGTCTCTGCTGTTGCTGTATCTGATTTGCAGGAAGTCATCAAGAATGTCATTGCAGTGATAAGCAAAGCGACATTAAAATATGTTAGTATTTTTTTCATTTTTGTAAAATATTTTTTCTAATTAATAATTGAAAATGAATAGTTTATAATTTATTAAAAAATTTTATAAGTAAAATTTTAAATAATAATTGATTATAAATATTTTTTTAAAAATTTCTAATTATGTATTTCCTAATTGTTGAATGTATTAATGAATTTATAATTGCATTTTATTAGAAATAAAAAACATTTAATTAATATTATTTTGTAAAAAATTCTAAAACAATGTTTTACTAAATTCCCAATTTCCTAATTCCCCACTGCCCAAAGTCCGCTTATTTAGAATGACCACAAATTTAAATAAAAATCAGTAAAATTTGCTATTAAGGTTTTGTTAAATTAAAAGAGGTATACTGAGAGACATTTCATTTGGCAGTGAACGAGAGACAGACACTTCACTTGACGAGGGCTTCAAGGTGGCGAAGTCACTAACATAATGAGTAAATTTTGAATGTAATTAAGTCATACTAACTTTATCCCAAAATCAAAAAAGACAAATTTTAAAGGCGCATAGCGTCAGCCCTATTTGTAATAACGGATTTCTCCCAACCGGATAAGGCGCATCGCGCCGACACCATTAGTCCGCAGATTTTAAGGGTGTTTCCGATAGCTATCGGAACTATGCGGCTTTAGTGTGTAGATAAGGATAGCCATGTTACAAATGGTGTCGGTGCTAATGCACCTTAATTATGAATGATTTATGGTACATCCGAGTAACTTAGTGCCGTAACCCGTTATTCGTTTTATAACTAATTAATAATCAATAACTTACTGTAATTTTTAGTTGTCAATGAATTACGAATTAAACCATTAGTACGACTTAATTACATTCAACAAAATTCATTCACTCATTCATTTTTTGCCAAAATTGTGCAAGGCTTCACGATTTAACTACTAAAAAGTATCCCTCTTACTTCACCCTCACTCCATTCCGATATTTCACAATAAAAGCCTGACTCACTCCAAGATTTTTAGCGTTCTCTTGTGCGGCGGCGGCTTCGGTCATGCTATAAAAATCGCCCAAGAGGAAAACGGTAATACCATCGGTGCGGGTAATTTGTTGTATCGTACCAAAGTTTTGGAGCGATGGATTGAATCCTGCGGTATTGGGATTGCGGAATGCACCGAGTTGGATTTTGTATACTGTACCGCTTGGGCTTGTTGGTGAAGTGATAGTCGTGGTGGGCGGCGTGTACACAGGCGCGTCGCGCGAAGCACGACGAATGAAGGCATCAGGATAGCCATTATTGCGAACTGCGGCACGCGCACGCTCGGCATCGCGATAGTTGCCAAATGTACCGACTTTGTAGATTGCCAAACCATTTTTGGTATCGTAATACACGCTACCGATGCTTTCGAGATTGCGAAACTGTCCCGGACGCGGTGCAGAGAATGCACCTATCTGGACTTCATATGCTTTGCCTGTTGTTGTTGTTGTTGTTGTTGTTGGTGGTGGTGTCGTTATAATAGTAGGTGGCGCAGGCGCAGGAGTAGAAGGCTGTACCACCACAGGTGGCTGTATCACCACAGGTGCTTGTGGTCTAGGCTGTGTGGTTTGAGGCGGCGACGGTTGTGGGGCAGGAGTGGTGGGTACAACGACTACACTGCCCGGGTCAAAGTAAGGTGCAACTTCCATCTCATGAAAACCCAACTCATAACCCTGACTGCGGGTATTCAACAAACGTGCATTGCCAACGTAGCCCGTCTTGGAGTAGCTCAAGGTATACTCGGAGTCGGGGCTGAGTTGGAGTGCATAACGACCTCTGGCATCGGTGGTAGCGGTGACGGTGCTTTGCGTCTTTTTATCGGTGGCTGTCACCAAGACACCCGAAAGTCTTGCCTCTGATTCTGAATCCATGACGATGCCTGTAAATGCGCCTTCAATCGGTGTGAGTCCGATTTGAAGTTGAGCCAGCATCGGGAAGCGGTGAAGGCTTTCGCCATAGCCGCTTTTGCTGATACGAATGGTGCAATCATCTGTAAATCGCTCCAATATCGCTATGCCGTTTACGTCGGTATTGTAGACGCTGCCGTTGCAAGCCGTCAGGTTGATTTGTACGCCGTCAAGTGGCTGTTTGGTCACTTCGTCGAGTACGGTGAGGGTCATGCGGTCGGGTATACTTCCGCTTGGTGTAGTGGTCGTAGGCGGTGCGGTATTTGGTGGAAGGGTAGTCGTTGGCGGAGTGTTGCTGCTTGGTGGTGTGGTAACAAGGGGTGGTGTTCCTGTGGTAGGCGGCGGTGTAGTTGCTCCTGCTATGGCTTGGTAAATATCGTCATAACCCAACCCACCTGCGCGATTGGAGGTGAAATAAGCGATTTTTTCATAAGGTTTGTAAATAAAATCATAATCGTCGCGGGGCGAGTTGATGCCTTTACCCATGTTGACGGCTTGTTTCCATTCACCATTGATATTTACACTTTTAAATATATCCAAACCACCATATCCATCATGCCAATTGGAAGAAAAATAAAGCGTAGTACCGGCAAGAAAAGGGCTGATTTCGTCGCCGCCTGTATTGATGGCAGGACCGAGATTGGTGGGTTCTGACCAATCGCTACCGATTCTTTCGCAGATGTAAATATCAAATCCACCGTAGCCGCCCGGCACATCCGATGCAAAGTAAAGCGTATTGCCTTCGGGGGTCAAATATGGATAGCCGTTAGAGTATTTGCGACCATTATAGGGGAATGCTTCTTCGTTTTGCCAATCATTTTGCGAGGCTGCATCTGCAAGATAAATGTCCAACTTGGCACCACTCCCCATAAGCGGGACGATACCATTGCTAAATTTATTATTGTTTTTGACATAAGCCACTCGTCTGCCATTGTCTGTAAATGAAGGGCTGCCCTCATTTATGATTGCTTGAAAATCTTTTCTAAGTGGCTGCGGACGAGCGAGTTGGTTGTTGGAGCGCATCGAAATATACAACTGATTAAAGGCATCATTATCATTGCCATTGCCTCTGCGAAAGGTCGAAAACATCAATTGATTTATATAAAATGCAGGTGCAAAATCAGAGGCTACGCTATTGATATTGCTCGTCGGGCTTACGCCAAATTGTGAATCTCCGGCGGCATTGGAGAGTGCATAATCGCAAGCTCCGGCGTAGTGGTTGCCAAGTTCAGGGTCGCTTTTGGCATATTGAAGAAAGCGGGCTTTTGCCTCGCTGTATCTGCCTTCGGAGCGCAAAACCTGAGCATAATAAAAAATATCTACGGGGTCAACATTCGGATTTTCGGTCGCTTTGGCATACCATTGACGCGCTCTGCCCATATCGCCTATCTGACGATAACATTCTGCCAAGCGGGAGGCAGCATCGTAGTTGTTCGGGCTGCTTCTCATTACCTCTTCATACAATGGTATTGCTTGTCGAAAGGCGTATAATTCGTAGTGCTTATCAGCTTTTTTAAGGCTGTTGTTTTGTGCCTGAATAGTGGGCAAGTATACGCATATACTCAAGACCAAAAGTGTTATTTTAATGATGTTTCTTCTCATCGCTATCATTTTGAAAATTCCAAAACTCAAAACCCAAATTCCAAAAAACCAATTGTCAAATTCTAATGAAATATTGAACGAGGACATCTGAATTGGAATTTGGAATTTTTTTAAGTTGAATGTCTGTGTTATGTTGTCACAAATATACACAATAAAAATGAAGTATATTTTTGATTGCTAAGTATTAAGTCTTAACAAACCCATTTTTACACTTCTCTACTAATTAAATAACGTGCCAATTCGCGGATTTCTGTCTTGCGATTGTCTGTTACACTTACAGCATTGAGGTGGTGGAGGGCTTTTTCGAGATAAGTGTTCATTTCTTTCTCGGCAATGCTGCGAATGTCGTATTTTTCGTATAAATCTTTGACTTTCTTTATTTTAGCGGCTTCGTCGGTGGCTATGCTTTGCATGAGTTGGCAGAGGGTTTGGGTATCAGTGGTGTCGGCGAGTTCGAGGGTTTTTATAGTGAGAAATGTTTTTTTATTTTGGGCAATGTCGCCGCCTACTTTCTTTCCGAATTTCGCGGGGTCGCCAAAGGTGTCGAGTATATCATCCTGCAATTGGAAGGCGATACCGATGTCGCGTCCGAAATTATAGACATGCTGTGCGTCTGTCTTGTTTGCACCGCCGATGCGTGCGCCCATTTCCATAGCACCTGCGAGTAGTACGGCGGTTTTCTGTTCTATCATGTGCATGTATTCGGTGAGTTTGACTTTTTTGGCAGTCTCAAAATTGATGTCATATTGCTGTCCTTCGCATACGCCTATGGCTACATGATTGAGGATGCCAAGCAACTCAGGAATCAGAGGGGAGGGAGATTGGGCGAGGTATTGGTAAGCGTATATCATCATCACATCACCGGAGAGAATGGCGGTATTGATGTCGTATTTTTCATGTACGGTGGCTTTGCCGCGACGCAGAGGCGCATCGTCCATAATATCATCGTGCAGCAAGGTAAAGTTGTGGAAAATCTCGACGGCAAAGGCTGCCGGAAGTGCATCTTCTACTTCATTTTTGAACATTCGACAAGCCAATAATAGCATAACCGGACGCATGCGTTTGCCACCGATTTTGAGGATATAATTGATAGGTTCGTAGAGGGTTTGAGGTGCTTGGTTAAAGCGGTTTTTCTCTAAATATTGGAGGAATTGGGTGCGTAATCCGTCTATACTTTGCATGGGGCAAATATAAGAGCATGTTTAAAATTTTTCTGCCTGATAAGCAATATTTTGTGAACTTGACTTCACATCAAACCAGTCACTCTTGCTTACTTATCACTGCTAATTTGGCGTTTTTATGGCATGTTTAGAATTGCAGTTGCCATTTTTGTTTTCATATTAAATTAATGTGAAATATAAAATCCCGTCATTCGTCGAGACAAGTTGTAAATTTGTATAACGCAAGTGAACGCGAGACATTTCTTATCTTATTGATTTTTAAATTTTTAAACAAAAAAAAACAAAAATGTATTGTACACGTACTACATTCCGATAGCTATCGGAATTTACATTTAAAATGAGTGCGACACACATTTTAAATTTATTATTTTACATTTTACAACTTGTCCCGACGAATGACGGGATTTATTTAAATTCATAAAGAAACTTATTTTACAATGTACTTCCTACTGCTAATTTGGCGTTTTTAATCACTATTGCAGTCGTTCTGCCAAATACGCATCTATTTCTTCAAAGCTCATATTTACGCCGCGAATGACACCTTTTTCATCAATCAAATACTTGGTCGGAATCTCATTGACACCATACAAACGCGCTACGGGGTCGCGCATACGTTGGAGTCCCGAAACGTGGTATTTCCAATCCAATTTATCCTTTTCGATAGCTGTCAACCAACGTTTTTTATCTCGTTCCAGACCGACATTGAATACGATAAAATTGTCAGCATTTTTGAATTGTGCGTCTTTGTATTTATGGTATAATGGCACAAGTTTGCGGTTTTCCTGACGGCATGGACCGCACCAACTTCCCCAAAAATCCAATAGGATGATATTGCCCTGCAAATCAGACAATCGAAGGTCTTCGCCCGAAGGGGTTTGGGAGACAAAATCAGGGGCTTTTTCTTCGTTAGAAAATTTGGGCAATTTGCGATAAAAATAATATCCCAAACCACCAATTATGGCGATAAGTAAAAGTATATTGAGTGCTTTCATTTTTTGTAAATTATGAGCGAGTTCCCTAATCAGAATCGACTGACGATTTTATTTCTGCAAAATTAACGATACTTAATGAGAAAAAGTTGCCAAAACCCATTGATACTGACAGATAGCCGACAAACAAAAAATGGCAAGCGATAACTCGTATCACTTGCCCAAATAATAGTTTTTGCGATAAAAAAATTCTTAATTCATTAAGAGTCTGTTTAAGTTTGCTTGCGGGATAGTACTCGTCTGACGAAGGTTTTTATGAAATGTAGTGATTTGTCTCATAAAATATTCGCATTGAATAAAGGGATTCGTCTGACGAGTATTCGCTTTAGGCAAAGTTAAATGGCTAGCCTTTAAACATGCTCTAAGCTGCAAGCCAAATCATGCTACATTCGCATGGCGATTTATTGCGCTATACAATTCGCTTGGATTGAATGGTTTAGTTACATAATCATTCATGCCTACGGTGTATACGCGGTTGCGTTCTTCGAGCATCGCCGATGCTGTGAGTGCTATGATGGGCAATTTTTGGTATTTACTATCTTGCAAATTACGGATTTTGGCGGTGGCGGTATAGCCATCCATAGTCGGCATTTGGAGGTCCATCAAAACGAGGTCGTAATCATTATTTTGTACTTTTTCGAGAGCAATCGCTCCATTGTCTGCCACATCGTAGCTGATGTCCCATTTGGCGAGGAAGCGATTGGCGATAAGTTGGTTGATTTTATTGTCTTCTACAAGCAGCACTTTCATACCTTTGAGGCTCTTTAGGTTGGTTTCTTCTTCGATTAGAGCGATTTCCTGTGCTACACCTTTTTCGAGTTGGATGGTAAAGTAAAAAGTAGAACCTTCACCGACTGTACTCTTTACATTTATCTCACTTCCCTGATGTTCGAGGATTTTTTTGATAATTGCCAAACCAAGTCCCGTACCACCAAATTTGCGGGTAGTAGAGGAGCAAGCCTGTGTAAATGATTCAAAAATATGTTCCAATTTATCTTCGGGAATGCCGATGCCTGTATCCGTTATGGCAAAATCCAACGAGACCTGTTCTCCTTCTTCTTTATTCAGGTTAATATCTAATGTAATTGTACCGTCTTTTGTAAATTTGGAGGCATTACTAAGTAGATTGTTGAGTATCTGTGCAAGTCGGGTAGGGTCGCCGACTACATTTTCAGGTATATTTTCATCCAGATTAATAATGATTTGATTGTTATTCTCTTTAATTTTTGATTTGAGGGAATGAGTAATGCTATTGATAGTATCATTAAGATTGAAATTCGTTTTTTCAAAATTTAGTTTACCGGATTCGAGTTTGTTGTAGTCGAGAATATCGTTGATGAGTGAAAGGAGGTTTTCCGCAGAAAATTTCAATATCTTCAAATTAGGAACTTGCACTTCCCGCGGATTATCTTGTAGTAAAATATGCGACATACCGATGACCGCATTCATGGGGGTACGAATCTCATGGCTCATCGTAGAAAGAAACTCCGAGCGTGCTTTGGCGGTAGCTTCTGCCACCTCTTTTTCGAGTGTCAGGCGTTTTTGTTCGGCTTCCATTTCTTTTAATTGGCGATGTTGAATATTACTCAAATAGCGAAAAACAAATGATGCAACTAACGCAGAAGCAACTGCCACAGATACCAATGAAAAGAATAAATTTTGATTGCTATTGCCAAGTAGCATTAGCAAAGCAAAGAGTAAGGTTATACTTGTTGAAAAGATAATTGTTATTGTAATGATATTTTTGGGAAATGTTTGGAGTGTTGATTTTAACTCTTTATTTACCTCTTTAATCCATCTCATATGTTGATTTTTTTTACTAAACACCTGCAATTTAAGTGGCGATAAAAATAATTTTATCCAATTTTGCTTCAAAATGTGACATGGATTAATTATTTTTTGTTCCTTTTTATATTTTTAATTGTATGAAAATCAGTGTATAGTAAAAATATAGTTGAAATAAAAGGCATATAAAAAGCTATTTAAAAAATACTCTGATTGGACACGAAATCCATAATTTCCTCTAAATATTTTCGTTCATTTGCCAGTCGAGGGATTTTGTTTTGACCGCCATAACGACCTTTGGAGCGCAACCAATTGTGAAAAGTACCTTTCGGAATTTTATGAACAAATAATGGATGCAGTGCCATGTCTTTGAAGCGTTTGGCTTCATAATCCGAATTTATATTCTGCAAATTTTTGTCTAATAAAACACTAAATTTTTCGAGCGATTCGGGTTCGCGGTCAAATTCGATAAGCCATTCATGCCGCCCGTATGATGCCCGCGAGAGCAATTTGGGAGCTACCGTATACTCACTGATTTGGGCTTGGGTTTCTTGGCAGGTTTTGGCGAGTGCGGCATCTGTATTGGCGACCATGACCTCCTCGCCGAAAGCATTGATATAATGTTTGGTACGTCCGGTGATTTTAAGTTTGTACGGGCGTTTGGAGGTAAAACTCACCGTATCGCCGGGCATGTACCGCCAAAGTCCGGCATTGGTAGAAATAATGATTGCATAATTTTTACCCAATTCAATATCCTGTAAACCAATGGCTTCGGGCTGTTTTTTAGACCATTCGCTTTCGGGCAAAAATTCGTAAAAAATACCATTGTCTAGCAAGAGTGTCATTTCGCCTTCGGGGGCTTCATTTTCCAATTGTGCGGCAAAAAAGCCTTCTGAGGCGTTGTAGATATTCAAATAACGCACTTGTTCACCCGGAAAAAACTCCTGAAATTGTTGTCGGTAGGGTTCAAAATTGACACCGCCGTGCATGTATACCTGAAAGTCGGGCCACACTTCGAGCAGATTATCTTTGCCGGTTGCGTCCAGTATTTGTCGGAACAAAACAATTGACCAAGTAGGCACACCCATGAGCGTGGTTACGCGCTCGGCAGGTGTGATAGCAGCCATGCGTGAGAGTTTTTCATCAAAATTCTTCGTCAACATCGTCTCCACATCCGGCGTAGTGAAGTGGTGAATATAGCCGGGCATATGATGAATCATCACCGCCGATACATCGCCCACGCGCGTCTGTGGATGCGGTTCGAATAGCTCATACGAACCGCCCACCATCAAGCCCTTCCCTTCAAAAAGTCGTGCATCTTCGTTGTTTTCATACCATTTTGCCATGAGGTCGTGTGCGCCTCCAATATGGCAGCTACGCAGGCTGATTTCGGTTACGGGAATGTATTTGCTCTTACCATTCGTCGTACCGGAAGATTTTGAAAACCAATTCACCAGACCGGGCCACAACACATCTCGCTCGCCATACATCATGCGTTCAATATATGGAAAAATATCTTCGTAGGTACTGACAGGTACACGCTGCCGATACTCCGCAGGGGTGCTGATGTTTTCGTAATCGTATTGTTTGCCCCATTTTGTGTTTTTTGCAGTGTTGATGAGTTCGCGAAACAGCAAATTCTGCACTTCGATGGGATAGTTTTCAAATCGCCGGATGCGGGGTATACGCTGCCGAATATACCAGCGAAACATAGTGTTAAATAATTTCATGGAACGATTGATAGTTGACGGTGAACGGTAGATGGTCTTCTAGGGCTGCCATTCACCGAATGGTTAAGGCAAATAAAAAAACCGATTACATTTTATTTTGCAATAAAGTGTAATCGGTGTCTAAATTAGAAATTTAGATATTATTTTACAACATTTGAGTGTAAAATTAATTATTTCTTGAGTTCTAATTTCAAACGAATCACGAATCAACGAATCACTAAACTATCCTTTAAAAACCTCAATTGATTTTTGCTTAACAACCAAATCGGTAAATTTCCCTTTAAATCTTGTAGCACGTACCATGTGGTTGTCTATCCAATGGTAATTTCCGCCACGCGGTTTACCCATCAACATACCATGATATTTGAAACCATGTTTGTTGAGCCATTCCTCTGTAATGGCGCGATGTGCCTCTGTGCGAGAAGTGAAAAAGAAAATAATATGTCCTTCATCATACCATTTATTGAGAATTTCGAGGGCATCGGGATAAGGCTCTACCGTTCCCATGCGTTCCGGTTCTTCGTTTGGTACATCTTCACAGACCGTCCCGTCAATATCAATGAGGTAATTTTTGATGCCTTCAGGCAGTATAGGACTTATTTTCTCTCCTTTTTCGTTGAAAGTTTCTTTTAAATCTTTGTTTATATTCATTTGTAATACAGTTAATTTTTGTCAAAAGTATAAAAAATAATAAGAACGATTATTGAGATTTAAATGTTTTATGCGAAAAGTTAATTTAATTTTAATGATTGCTTTAATTACGAGACAATTTTATTTCATCGTTAAACGAGAGATATTACAACTTGTTGCTGTTGTAGCATATGGTTGAATTTGTACTTGCGCTTGAATTTACACTTATACTTGTTTATCTTTGTTAAAAAACATGATATGATAAAACGTCTGATAGTAAAGAACCTCAATGGTCGCTTCGATTTTGACCTGACTTTTCATCGGGATTTGAATATCCTCGTGGGACAGAATGGCTGTGGTAAGACGAGTCTGCTCAAATTGATGTGGTATGTGTATAGTGGGAATATTTATTGGTTTCCCTCTGATATACCATTTGATATTGTTGAATTAGAAAGTTTTGAGGGGAATACGATTAAACTTTTACAAGAGAAGAAGGGAAAACTATTTATCACTGTAAATAGCAGAGAATTGGGCGATTTTGCCAGATTATATGATAGAAAGGTAGGAAATGGAACAGAAATTCCTGATTTTATACATGATATTGTAAATGATTTTGCAGGAGATAATGATTCCATTTTTATGCCTACATTCAGAAGGATTGAAGGAGGACTTGGTATAAATGGAATTAATGATACACTATCCGACAACATAGATAGAATTTCAAATTATTTCAAAACATATCATAAAAACGCTGATTTAAATAGATATATATATCATAGACTTGTGATGTCTGTATCGTCGCAAGATATAGTCAATGCAGTTACCGCAAAATACTCCGATATTTCGCAAGAATTAAGAAAATTACAAGAAATAGAATCTGAATTTATCTTAAAAAATACAAGTAACGGCAAAGGAGCAGAAACAGCATTAAAAGATATTCAAACGGCAGTCGAAGCGAATGATAAAAAACGCAAAGAAATACTCAACCCTATGATTGTTTTATCCAATTTTGTTAAAAAAATTATCAAAAACAAAGAAATACAACTGACTAAAAAACTGACACTTGGGGAAGGTGAAAAAAATGAGCCTGACCGACTTTCTTTCGGTGAAAAACAAATGCTAAGTTTCCTTTGCTACAATTTTTTCGCAGATGACACTATTATTTTTATTGATGAACCGGAAATAAGTTTGCATGGAGATTGGCAGCGCATTTTATTTCCTGTTTTAATGGAACAAAATACAACAAATCAATTTATTGTAGCGACACATTCACCATTTATTTATGCAAAATATCCTGATAAACAATTTATTCTGACTCAACAAGAAATGGTGACAGCATAATGGCGAATATTCAATTTACACCGGATGAAATCATTGCGTATTTGCAGGATACGAGCGTACCTGTTGTGCTTGTTGAAGGTAAGACTGATGTGTTTATTTACAGAATGTTACAAGAAAAAATCGGTAATTTAGAGGTAGATTTTACGCCATGCGGAAGTCGCTCCACCTTACTCAAAATCTATGAACGCCGCCACGAATTTCCCAATAAAAAAGTCCTTTTTATCGCCGATAAAGACCTTTGGGTATTCACCGGAGTTCCGGCAGAATATCAGGAAATTTTCTTTACACTTGGCTACAGTATTGAGAATGATTTGTACCACGATGGCAAGGAAAGATTAGAGGAATTATTAGACCAAAAAGAACTCAAAAAACGCGATAAAATCATGAAAAGCGTCTGCGATTGGTTCGCTTTTGAAGTAGAATTGTGGAAAAATAATAACGCACACGATAACGAATTTTCAACAGTGACGATATTAAATGAATCTATTATGCCTAAAGGCAGTACAGATTTGACTTTACTATTTTTACAAAAAAGAAACTACACAAAACCAACTCAAACCACACTTGAGGACCTCCAAACCAATTACAGCCTCAAATTACGTGGCAAATATATCTTTCAGATGTACGACAAAATTTTCAAAGAAAGAAAAGAAAAAAGTGCGGTTCGTTATCAACAAAAACAACTCGCGGATATGTGCTTACGTGTAGGAATTGCCGAAAATAAAGCAAATACATCCATGAATCGCATGATGAATCACGTCAAAGCCGCCTTCCAAATTACCTAAACAAAACCACGAAAAAATCCCTATCTTTGCACTCGCCGTCAGGCTGACAACATTACAATTATGACACCTAAGACCGTTGCATTTTACACTTTGGGCTGCAAGCTCAACTACTCGGAGACTTCCGCTATCGGGCGTTTATTCGAGCAGGGCGGCTATGGTGTGGTAAATTTTAATGAAGGTGCAGATATTTATGTTATCAATACTTGTTCGGTCACAGATTTTGCGGATAGAAAATGTCGTAAAGTCGTGCGACAAGCATTGCGACAAGCACCGCATGCGAATGTGGTCGTGGTCGGCTGCTACGCGCAACTCAAACCGCAAGAAATTGCCGAAATTCC
>CALCMV010000181.1 GCA_937967535.1 uncultured Saprospiraceae bacterium | reverse complement strand
ATCGTCATATTTGTCAAAGATTTTATGAATAGTTGTGGTCAACTCCTCTTCACGCTTCGCATCTTCACTTTGAAGTGATTTTTCTTCCGCAATAATTTCCCTAATAGCATCTTTTACAATCGTGCTATCTTCTGCGAGCATCTCTTTAATGACAGATTTTAAAACTTCCCTGTCTGTATTTTGCATAGTCATAAGTCAAAAATTTTCTACAAGATAAACAATGTCAAAGGGAATAACAATATTTTGAAGGGAAACGTTCGGTTGTGATACAATGCAAAATATTTTATATCTTGCAAAACAAAAACAACACATCCAATGGAACTCCGCCAACAAATACACGATTACATTAGAAAAGGTAAAATCAAGGAAGCCTTGAACCTTCTTGAAAATCAAGAAGGACTGCCCAAGCTATTCCATAATGATATTACGATTTTACAAGCACGTTTGGAGCAACTCAAAAAAGACCAATTACGCGGCACTATCACTTACGAAAAAGCTGGTGTTGAAGAAAACAAACTTCGCCTTGCTATACTCAATCTCACAAGCGACATTGCCAAATACAAAAACGCCCCAAAACGCTCGCTGAAAAACCTCTTTCGCAGCCCCCTAATACGCACACCCGAAACCAATGATTTAGCCGGAGAAGTGGATAATATCCGTCAAAAACTCTTGGAACGCTACGAACATCGCTTAGCACAAAAAACCGATAATCGCCTGCATGGAAAGCCGACGACCAATATATACACGATTGGCTGCAAGCGGCTTTGGTCTCCGGTTATGGTTTTTCGCCCTCGCTTGCCAAAGAAGCGATGGACAAGCAACAGATTATCCCCTTACTCGACGGTTTGGATGAGGTCGGCAAAGACATAGCCGACGACACGAAACAAACCCATTTACGCAACCAATGTTTGGATGCCATTAGCAAATATCTGATGCTGTATATATTTATGTCAATGAACTCATTATCAATGAATTAATTTAAGGCTAAAACGTTATGCTCAGAAAAATTCAAAATTGGCGAATACATTGTGATATAAAAATGAATTGGAATAGTATTTGGAATTAGAGGCTTAGAGCGTATTTAGAAAAGTAGTTAACACGTTCATTTTCAATTTAAATTTAAATAAATGGGCTATCCGTTTAAGTTTGCTCAACTTTGATAATCAGTAATTTACAATCCCGTATAGCTATCGGGATGTTATTCAATGAATTGTAAAAAACTATGAACTATGAACTGATAGCCAATAAATGTCAACTACTTTTAAGTGAAAATTAAATATGTCCATATTTTTCACTTAAATATGCCGTCACAGAAAATAGAGTATATCGTGAACCCGTTATTCAATTTTAGGGTTTTAAACACAAAGCGACTTCAATCTCAAAATCAAAGCCAACTTCAAACCATATAGTCCGGCTTTGCCAGCAATGGTAGCAATATCAAAAATCGCCCGACGAATTATCTGTAATTTGAAGTTGAAATTAATTTTAAAGTTTCCATTCACCCAAAAAATTTTCATTTATGAAAAAACTACATTTTATCTGTTTATTATTTACCGGATTATTGGCTTTTACCGGATTTGCACAGCCCACTGAAGAGATTTTGGTTCAGAAAGACCAAAAAGATGAAGAAATCAAAGAAGAAACCATGGAGATTCAAGGGCAAATCGTCAAGGTGATGATTATCGGGGAAGATACACTCATCGTGGCAGACCTTGAGGAAGCCGAAGTAGCGAGTCCGCGAAAATTTAAGAACAACGACGAGTACCGCCACTATCTGCGTATGCGGTATCACGCCACGAAGGTTTACCCCTATGCGGTAGAAGCCATCAAGGTATTCAGAGAAGTAGAATACTGGTCGCAAGGCAAAAAGAAGCGCGAACGCAAAAAGCACATCAAACGACTACAAAAGGAGTTGAAGGAGAATTTTGAAGACCCACTCAAAAATCTCACCCGCACACAAGGGCGTGTACTCGTAGAAATGATTGAACGTGAAATCAAAACGCCTACTTATTATATTATCAAAGAATTGAAAGGTACTGTCAAAGCGACTTGGTGGCACAATATCGGCAAAGCATGGGGCTACAATCTAAAACAAGGCTACGACCCGGATAAAGACCCGATTTTGGAAAGCATCCTCAGTTCACTTAAAATTGAACATGAAGTAGAATAATAAAATCCCCCTGATTCTGAAATATTGACGGCATACAAATTTAGTTTTTGTATGTCGTTTTTTTTATTTTAAAAACCAAAATTAAGCGCAAAATTAGCTCGTCAGATGTCCAACGTATTATTTCGTTCTACTTAGTACTTGAAATTTTCCTATTCGTCGAAAAAACTTTTAATATTGTTAAAACAAAGTTATTTTAGCTAAATCACAACTAAAATAAATTTTCAAACGTTTGACTTTAGACAAGAGACTGAAGAAAAGGGGAAGTTTCGCTTAGTGAAAGAAATTAAATAAATTCGACAATTATGCGCCGTAATTTTTTCTTCTAAGAAATTCAAAAAATCGTTGCATAGCAGGGCTACGGAACTACTTTTTTGTGTTTTTTAGAAGGAAAAAGGACAAGCATAATGTC
>CALCMV010000180.1 GCA_937967535.1 uncultured Saprospiraceae bacterium | reverse complement strand
TTTCGCTTAATCCTACTTGTAAATTTTCTGCTACACGCGGTATCATTGCCGAGCTAAAGGCAGTCGTCAATGCCAATGCAAGCGGCAACTCCCGCGCCCCATAACGAAAGACCGCAAACACCCCACTATCAAAAAATCGGTGGATAATCACCCCGTCGATATACTCCGCGCCACCGGCTACGAGGATGTTGAGCGTCAGCGGAAAAGATAGCCACAAATAAGGTCGCAATATCGCGCCATTGATGCGAAAACGCCCGTATTGCGTGAGCAAAATCAACGCCCAAACAAACTTGGTCACAGCCAAACAAATCAGCCCGTATAAGCTCCCCTCAATACCAAATCCCAAGAGTATCGGCAAGATTATCACCGCCACATGCAGTCCAAAAGCATACAGACCAAAAGCCATTATTTTTCGCGGCTGATTGGTGAGTAAATAAATGTATTCGACCAAAAAAGTCGGCGTATTCAGTAGGACATAAAGACAAAGTAAATTATAATGCGGTAAAGTTTCATAATTCGTTAAGCCTTGAATAACAGCATTTTTAAATAAAAAAAATACACTCACTACCAATACACTCATTCCGCAAAATACGAGAAACACATTCACAAAAAACTCACGCCGTTTTACCTCATTTAAATCGGGATAAGTCGTCAGCATCCCTTTCAATAAGCCCGATACCCAGAAAAAACTAATCCCCGTTCCCAAGAAAATCAGCGTTTCATAGATGCCGATTTCCTGTATGCCCAAACCGCTTTTTGCCAAGAGAATATTCGTCAAAATCACCGCCCCAAAACGTAGGATTTGGAAGGCTTGAAGCGACCGGACATTATCAATTTTTATCATCTAAGCAATGCGTAAATGACTAAATGAGTATATGAGTAAATGGTTTTAATGAATGAATTTTGAATGAAATAATGAATGAATCACAAAATACAAGCACGTTATGATTCATTCATTTAAAATTCATTCACTCATTCATTAAACATTTACTTATTTTTTCATATACTCATTTAGTCATTTTTTACGTAATTTTATCGTATGAGTAGAAAGAAACAGAAAACTGCCGCCCGTACAGACGCGACCAATCGTAGAGACGCGATTAATCGCGTCTCTACGGATAACCTGAAATATCTAACGTATGCCCTACTCGCAATATTGGTCTTGTTTGTGATTTTTATTCGCCTCAAATTGGATGGCATCCCGATGGAGCGCGATGAAGGAATTTATTCCTATGGCGGACGCATGATTCTCGACGGCAAAGTACCGTATTTGGATTTCTACGAACAAAAATTTCCCGGATTATTTTACTCTTATGCGGCGATTATGGCGATTTTTGGGCGTACATTGGAAGGGATTCATCATGGTTTTACCTTTTTGAATGTGGCGACTATGCTGATGCTTTTTTTCATCGGAAGGCGATTGTTTAATGATTTTGGTGGCTTGGTGGCGGCGGCTACTTTCGCGCTGATTTCGCTGACACCTTATGCGTCGGGCTTTACGCGGCAGTCAGAACATATACTTATCTTTTTCGCTACGGCAGCTATATTATCAACGCTTAAAGCATTGGATACCAATAAATTAGTTTGGTTTGTATTGGCTGGTGTGATGGCGTGTTTGTCGCTTTTGGTCAAGACGAATGGGGTGTTTTATATCGTCTTGTTGGGTTTGAGCATGGTGATTTATTATGTTTTAGTGAAGCCGATTGATTGGAAAAAATTGCTGCTGAATGTTGGCACTTACTCGCTGGCAGTGTTTGCGACTTTTGGTTTGATGTGTTTGATTATGGGTGTCCAAGGGGCATTTGGTGAGATGTGGTATTTTGCTGTCGAATTTCCGCGTACTTATGTGAGTGTTGTTCCATTTGATATGGGAATGGGCTTTCTCCAACAATTCGGCGGGAAGGTGATAAACGGTTATTTGCCCTTTTGGATAATTGCCCTAAGCGGCATTTTTCTATTATTTTTTACGAAAGAAAATTTACACAAAAAAATATGGATGCCGGTATGGGCGGTATTGGCTTTTCTGACGGTGACACCCGGATTGCGATTTTATGGGCATTATTGGTTGATGTTGATGCCTGTGGTGGCGGTATTGGTCGGGTCGGCGTTTTATTCGATACAATCGCTACTTGAAGGTCGCGGGAGGGTATTGGCGATGCTCATTCCTGCTTTGATTTTTGCCGGTATTTTCATACAAAATATTGCCTCACACAGTACTTATTATTTTAATCCTAATTATGAAAATATTCTCCGCGATACCTACGGTATGAATCCCTTTCCCGAAGCAAAAGTGATTGGTGATAAATTAAAATTGATGGTGAAAGAGGGCGATAAAATCCTCTTAATTGGTGCTGAACCAGAACTTTACATTTATACGGGAATGGATGCACCCAATCGCCATGCCTACTTCACCCACTTAGTTTCGGATGCCACAAAAACCCGTGCGAATGATTGGCAAAAAGAATTTACAGATAATTTGAATCAGGAAAAACCGCGTTTTGTGGTTGTTTTTCAAAATCAAGTATCACTTGGTGTAAAGCCTAATGCGAATCGCGGTGTATTGACTTTTATTGGTAATTATTTGAATAGTAATTATCTCAAAATTGGTAATGTAGATATTCTCGGACGCGATAATTCAGTCTATAATTGGGATGTGAATTCGGTGCAAACCTATAAACCGCGTAGCAGTAGTTTTGTGGATATTTTTGAATTGAAGTAGTATCGTAGTATAGAGTGGATGGGAACTCTGTAATGACTGCTTTAGCTGTCATATTTATTATTATTTTTATTTATAATAAATTTAAAAACAATGATTTATAAATTTACTTTTATTTTACTTGACAGCTAAACAGGCTGACCGCGAATACCGTACAGGCGAATTTATTCGCCACGTAAATAATAAATTTAATTTGTAAAATATTTACTTACAATTTATTACAAATAACAATTACACTGCACTTGGCGATTGAAATCG
>CALCMV010000179.1 GCA_937967535.1 uncultured Saprospiraceae bacterium | reverse complement strand
TTAAAAATTCGTTAAAATCAAAGCATGAAAATTGGCGATAAAGTTTTGGTAATCAATTCTATAAGGTTTTCGAAAACCTTATAGAATTTGGGTGAAAGACCAAAATCATATCAATTAAAAATACTTTACACTTTTCTATATGCGACAATTTGAGATGCACCCCTCGCGTCCTACAAATTTACATTTTACATTTTGAGTTTTGAGTTTTACATTTCAAAAAAAAACGCCAAGACATTTGCTATGCCTTGACGTTTGGTTCAACTTCGGATTTAGACTTTCAATTACTTGCTGCTCAATTCTGTTGTAATTTTCGCGCCACCCATTTCCGCTGATGTGCCGGTGTATTTGACCAAGCCGGGTTTGCCTTCGACGGCAGAAAACCACATAACTGTGTCGCCGGGCGTATCGCTCAATTCTTTAATTTCGGTTTTGTACGCCTCAAATTTTCCGGCAGGAACTTCTATGGTTTCCATAGCGACTACCTTGAGTTCAAAGGCTTTGACCTTTTGCTTTTGCATATCAAAAGTACGATAAACGGCGGTATAGCCCACTTCGAGTGGTAGTACGGCAAGCGTTTCGTACAGTCCGGCATCGCTGGCAAATACGAGTTCTTCGATGCTTACTTCCATCGTTTGTTCCTTATCGCCCATACTCATAGACCCGACGATTTTGTCGGCACTATGCGAGAGATTCACTTTGACCTGACCTTGATCAACTTCTCTTGATACCGGTTCGAGCGTACCTTTTTTGACGGTAATCACATCCTTCATATCGCCCATCATCGTCTTGGCGGTTTGGGTGATGACCCAATTGCCGTCTTTTTCTTCTATCGTTTGCGCGATGTCCATTGGGATGCTTTGTCCGTTTATTTCAATCGTTGTTTTGTAAGCAGATTTTCCGGCAATCAAATCGGCAGCAGGTACAGGAAGCTCACTTGCCAATTTGGATTCATCTACCGTTTCGGGCATTGTGACGGTATTGATGTCTAGGGTAATTTCTTTGAGTCGTTGGGCGACATCATCGGGCATATCTTTCTGGTATCTTCCGCCTAAGTGCTTTGCCAAAAATTCTTCGGCAGCCGCCAACATGCCCATATTATTTTCAGGTCTTCTGAATCCGTGTCCTTCGTCATCTGCACAGATGTATTCTACGGGCAAGCCGAGTTCGCGCATCGCTACTACGATTTGGTCAGATTCTGCTTTTTTTACACGCGGGTCATTCGCGCCTTGTACGACCAAAAGCGGTTTACGGATTTTATCGGCATGGAAAAACGGCGATTGGCTCATCAATTGTGCTTTGCCCTCTTCGGTATTCGGGTCGCCCATTCTTTCGTGAAACATTTTGCGGATAGATTCCCAATATGGCGGAATGGATTCTAGGAGTGTCAACAGGTTGGAAGGTCCGACTATGGAGACTCCCGCCGCATACACATCGGGCGTAAAAGTCAAGCCCGCCAAAGTCGCATAACCTCCATACGAACCGCCCATGATACCTACTCGGGTGGCATCAACTGTGCCTTCATTGACGAGATATTTGACTCCATTGGTAAGGTCGTCTTGCATTTTTTCTCCCCATTCGCCATTGCCTGCGTTCAGGAAGTCTTTGCCATAGCCTGTCGAACCTCTGAAATTGACACTCAAGACAGCATAACCTCTGTTTGCCAAAAACTGATGGAAGGAATTGTAGCCCCAACGGTCACGCGCCCACGGACCGCCATGCGGCACGACTACGAGTGGCAAGTTTTTGGCTTCCAATCCTTTTGGCAAAGTCAAATAAGCCGGAATTTCTAAACCATCGGTAGAGGTATATCGAATGGGCTTCATATTTGCCAAGTCTTCAATCGGCAATTTGGGGCGCGGACGATATTGAAAATCCAATGTTTTTTTATCTCTGTCGTATAGATAAGTTGCGCCCGGGTCGGTGTCGCTATTGGCATAAATGAGCAATTTGCGCTCATCTTTTGTAGAAGAACCCAAGCTGACTTCTGCTCCGGGCAGTTGCTTTTTAAGCCAATTGTACTCAGCTTCCCATGTTTTATCTTTGAAATACAATTTTCTCTTATCGTCCGTATAGCTCGTATAAATGAGATCATCGGTGAGGTCGGAGGTTTGCATTCCGCCAAAGTCTACTTTGCCATTGGGGTCTGATTCGAGGAGTTCGGTTTGTCCGGTGGCAGGGTCGAGCAGCATGAGTTGAGTCAGGTTGGCATCGCCCTTATTCGTTACGAGATAGGCTTTTTCGTTGCCTTTTTGAAAAGCCCGAACATTACAATCTTCCAAAACGGAACAGCTATAACATTTTTTGAATGAATTAGCCTCTAATGTGAGCAATTCTGTACCGCCCTCGTCGTTGGTTCGGGATGCCATACGTAGTTGGTCTTCCAAATCAAAAATCCATCCGGTAACTTGGTCATCATTTTGACGAATCAACTTGCGTTCTCCGGTAGAAATGGTGACTTCGTATAAATCATGCCATGCAGCATCACGGTCATTGAAGCCGACATACATCAAATCGGGATTGCTTTCGGGTACGCTGTAAATCAAAGCACGTACACCTTCTACATTGGTAATATTTCGGGCTTCAGGGACTTTTGCACCTGCGGCAACTTCATCATTCGGATTGAGGGCATATACTTGGAAATTTTCATCACCGCCTTTGTCTTGTACATACAAGATATACTTGCTGTCGTGGCTCCAAAAATAGCCGGGAATGGGTCTTTTCTCAGAGGCAGTAAGCGGACGGGCATTGTCGAAGGGTTCGTCCGCTTTTTTAATCCAAATATTGCGAACATCATCAAGCGGTTTCATGAAAGACATCCATTCTCCATCGGGCGAAAGTTGCGCCCCGGCAATCTCCGGATTGCCAAAGAGAATTTCACGGTCAATGATAGGTGGCTGATTTTCATTCATAGTCTTAGTAACTTTTTCGGCAGCAGCAGATACCGTAGTAGAGGCATCTTTAACGGGAGAGCAAGCTGACCAAATGAACATACAAGTCAGCACAAAAAAAATAAATTTTTTCATATTGTTATTTTTAAAAAGAATTGAGTGAATAAAATTAATTCGGGTTGTGAGTTGTGAGTTTTTAAATGCAATTGAAGATTACAATGTCTTCGCCAAATTATGAATTATGTTGAATAACAAATTAATTTAAATTATGCTTTTTTATTTATTTATAATTAAAAATTTATAATTTAAATATTATTTATTATTTGAAAATTTTCATTCAAAATTGATGAATACAGTGGGATTAATTGTGTATTATTTATTGTTTTCTTCGCGTTCTCTAACTCGTAATTTGCAATCCGAATTAATTAGGCAACTCGAAATAAATAATGTGAGTCCCGAAAACATTCGGGATGACCATTTTTGCAATGCAGAGTGAGTGAAAAAGAACAGGTAGTTTTGACTAATTATTTGTTGCAAGTCGCCTTATCATAATTTCAAACATACAATATTTTTATGATTACACGAAAAAAATAAGATGTTTGTATTAAAAAAAACGACAAACGTACATTCAAATTAGGTGAAATACAGTCACTATCCGAAATTCCAACCATACACTTAATCCAATCAACGCAATTGAATATGTGTTCGCACCATATTTTGTTGTGATTTGGCGATGAGTTTGCCGGATTCATTGGTGACAATACATTCCATGTTGATGATGGTGCGTCCTTTTCTGACTACTTTCGCACACACATCCAAGATGTCGCCCTCTTTGGCTGCCGAAAGAAAATCTACATTGAGATTAATGGACGTAAAGTGAAATTCATTGTTTAGGCTAAAACAAGTCATTCCAATCACCTCATCGCACATCAATGATATGATGCCGCCATGTATCGTACCCATAGGATTGGTCATGTCTTTTCTGACGGTAAATTTGACCTTTATCTCTCCTTCTTTTGCTTCCTGTATGCTACCTGCCAACCAATTGCCAACGGGTGAAGGTCCCCCTTCATTGACTTTTCCGATTCGCGAGGTGAATATTTCTACGATTGGATTACTCATTTTTTATGTGTTGATGTGTTGTTGTACTGATATGTTGACCTAATACCATTTTTAAAATAGTAGGTTCTTTGACAATTTTTGCAAAAAGGATTCCTGCCCTGCGCCCAAACCTATAAGGTTTTTGGAAACCTTATAGGTTTTTCATTGATAACCAGATATTTAAACTTTATTATTTTTTATAAATTAAAAGCTAATTTTCTTTTTTGCAAAAATTGTCAAAGAACCAAATAGTATTAGTAGTGAGACAAAAGTAGATAAAAATTAGGAAACACGAAGAGAATTGAAAATTCAAAAAAACATTCCAATCAATTAGAGCATTTCTAAAACTCAAAAGGGTCAAAGCGATTCCTCGCATACGGGATTCTCAGAAAATCCAATGTACCCGGTTTTACGCGCAAGAAAAATGAGAAAGTACGTCGCTCCGGTTGCCACTGAAATCCACTTTCCCAACAGTGGAGGTCGCGGTAGAGGGATAGGTCGGGATAGGTGAGTTGTTTGCGGACAAAATCGTAGCCGATACTGCCGATGTCTACCCGCCATTTGCCGGTCAGGTTGAGCGTAGTGCGGCTGAGTCCGATATTATTTCGGGTGATTCTCAGGCTGTCTTTACCATTTTCAAATTGCTTGGCGATATTTAAGGAATAGGTAAAACTCAGAGAACTGATAAATTGCCCGGAAGATGAACGCTGTTCTTGTCCTTGTCCTTGTTCTCCACCTTTATTTTTGCCAAAAACATTCCTGATGTCTTGGGGATTCAGTCGGGTAGTGAGCGTCAAATTGGCATTAGTAAATCGCATCAATCGCCGATTTGTCTGCCAATAAAAAGTATTGATACGTGTACCTGCGCTATTGAGCGCGTAAGGGTCAAAACCCGCCCCAAAATTGGCATTAATCACCCCAAAAAACTTCGTATTGCCACTCATCCGAATATTAGCCATATTGAATGAATCTGCCGCAAAATTGTATGAGCTATTGATGCTCAATTGATTGATGAGCATTATTTTTTTGAAGCGTTCTGTGCTGTCTCTTTTATTAAAAAATTTGCCTTCGAGTTGATTGGTAATGCCGTAGGAAATAGAAGCCTGCCGCGTGCGCGAGGGCGCACCACCAAATACTCCATTCTCAAAACGGGAGTAAATTCTTTTATTATTAATATCCCGATTATCTACCTGAATACTATCATAATAGCCCCAAAATGGTCGGAGATAATCCGGCGAAAAATTCATAGAAACATTCGGCGTGACGGTATGCCGAATAGCTTGTCCTTGTTTGCCAAGCGGCAGCATACCATACAGTCGCGTATTGAAACTTACACCGCCCGATACCTCACGCAAGGCATCAAATCCAAAGCGAAAAGTCGTATCTATCTGCCCGAAAATCACATCATTTACCGTCCTGACAATGAGCGTATCTCCGGTCAAAGGGTCAATCTGAATATTGCCCTCATTATCCAAATCAAACTCAATAATCTGATTGACAATAGTAGTCGTATCAAAATTCAATTCGGTGGTTTTGAAATACCATTCTTCGCTATAATTGATACTCGGATTGACATTGATGTATTTAAGAATGCGGAAATTCATCCCCACTCTAGGGTCGTGCCGCACGCCGAGATTGGCTTCGTCGAGGCGGTCTCTTTCAAATATCAAAGTATCGTTGGTACGCGCAATGCCTTCAAAATTTGTATTGTATGAAAAAGTAATTTTTTCGTACCAACGCTCTTTTCCTATCTTATTTTTTCTTTCAAAAGGGTTGATTTGAGTGAGGTTGAAAGTCACTTCGGGAAAATTAATGGTCATCAGGCGAGAGCTTGTGTTTTGGCTATGCGAAAATCCTGCGGAGAGGGTGTAGGGTTTGCCCGGAAATTTCTTTCGCACCGAAACGCCGGAGCGCAGCGTACTGTTGAGTACGCTTTGTGCATCATTAAAATTATTGGAAAAATACGTTCCTGTACCAAAATTGACACTGGCGCGAAAGGTGCGCGTCGGGTGTGCAGAGGCATCCTGATTGTGCGACCATTGTATATTAAAATCGCGCTCCGGTCTGGGTGATACTTCGGGAATATCGAGCCGCCGATTCGAATAACCAATGGCAATACTGCCGCTATATTTGTAGCGTTTTTTATAATTGGAGCGCGTATTGAGTCCCCATGTGCCGCGCGTGTAGATGTCGCCCGTCACCTGCAAATCCCAATAATCGTTCATGGCTTTGTAGTAGCCAATATTTCGCAAACCAAAACCGAGTGTGGGCGAAAATTCGTAATTGCGCGGAAAAATCAAGCCGCTACGCCTGCCTTGTTTTAAGGGAAAAAAACCAAAAGGCAATATAAGCGGCGTTGGTATATTTTCAATTTCGAGATTGGATGCACCCACTACGATGACTTTGTTGGGAATAATTTTGGCTTTGCGGCTGCGTATTCCGAAATGCGGTTCGGGATGGTCACAAGTCGTATAAATTGTCCCTTCTGCATATACTACATCATCTTCCTCGCTGTGTTTTTGGCTACGCATGTCAAATTTGACACTATTCGACAGCAAAAATCCACCGCCCTCTGTGGTCCGAACCTGATAGACTTTTCCCTTATGCGTCCGAAAATTATACTTGATACTATCCGAGTTGAATGATTGTTCGCCATCCACAAATTCCGCTTTTTCACCTCCCAAACTTGATGCAATCACCACATCATTTGCCATATCAAAAATAATATAATCGGCTTTAAGGCTCATTGATTCATACTCTACCGATGCACCGCCATATAGATGGATTCGCTCGCCGGCTATATCATAAACCATTGAATCACTGGCACTATAATTGACCGGAACATCCAAAGAATCGCTTGAATATTTTATATTTGCAGCCGTTTTCGTGGATTTGATTTCGGAACTAAGACTATCATCAGGCACAGGCGAAAGTGTATCAAGCACCCCAAGCGGCAAACTGTCTTGCAGTGTAGTCGTTTTTTTGGTTTTGCCCAAAGATATACCGGCATTTTGCGCCTTTCCTGCAACAGAAATACACATTAAAACGACCAATAAGATGAAACTTGTACGGTATTTGTGCATAGTTAATTTCGAATGGGTGAATTGTAAATTTTGAATTAGTGAATGTTTTTCAATGAATGAATTTTGAATTTTGAATGAATGAATCGCGCTTGTCTCAATTGATTCATTCATTAAATATTCAAAATTAGAAATTAGAAATAAAAATCCTACTTTGTTATTTAACGAATAATTAAGCTGCAATGTACGGTTTTCCAATAACTTTAACATTCAAGGAGGCAGGGCTTTAACAGCTTTTTTATAAAATTCGATAAAAACTATTTATTACTTTGAGTGTGACACACATTCGTGGATTCATAATATTAGTCGCATAGCATTGCAATCAGTATTTTTTAATTATCAAATACAAAAACGCATAGTTCGCGCTAATTTTATTTTCAAATTAACAATAAAAAAATATTAATATAAAAAATATTTTGAGATAATTCGCGTTCTACTTTATTTCAGATAAATGCTAGTAAAGGCGAATTTCTCTATTTTACTCGAAGAGTTCCTAAGATGGCGAAGTCACTACCATAATGAAATGAATAAATGAATAAATGATAAAATGAGTAAATACTTTTACGTTTGAGTTTATTAGACTTTATTCAGGAAATTTTCTTAGACGCGCGTGCGCGAGAGCATACAATTTTTTTCTAAATAAAGTCTATTGATTCATTAAAACATTATTTCATTTCAAATTTACTCATTTATTCATCTACTCATTTACTCATCTTTTGCCAAAAACGCGCAAGAGTTAAGAATTTAGATATTACCGAATTTCCAATTTCCCCAATTTCCTCTACCCAAAATCTAATCAAACATCCGCTATCAAATATAATTAATATGTCGAAGAAAATTACTTATTTGTTGATGACCTTACTGGCGGGTCTTTTACTTCATTTGAATGTCAACGCTCAGGAAGATGATGGCAATATCCAGTTTAAACCCATTGATACGGGCGAATATAATAGCTCGGTATTGCTGCCGCGTCAGGTCAAACGAGTGATTATTGATGCCGGACATGGCGGAAAAGATAAAGGCGCGAAAGGGAGTCGTTCGCAAGAAAAAAAGATTAACCTTGTGATTGCAAAAAAACTGGGCGAAAAAATAAAAATGAATTTTGCGGATGTGAGTGTTATCCATACACGCAGGTCGGATATTACGCTAAGTTTGCCGGAAAGGGCGCATATTGCGAATGTGCAGCGAGGAGATTTATTGATTTCGATACATTGCAATGCCTTGAAGGAGAAAGAAATATACGGCACAGAAATCTATGTGGTCGGAAATATGGAAGAGGGGCAATTATCGAATGTTTTTCATCGTGAAAATGAAATTTCTGAATCTTCTCTGGATCAATTGCAAAATTACGGCGATGCTTTTCAAGGATACAGCCTCGAATTTGCCGCAAAAATAGACCGCGAATTTCGCGATTATGCAGGGCGCAAAAGCTTGGGTATCAAGCGTGAACCATTCATCGTATTGCGTGCCAGCAATATGCCCGGTGTTTTGATTGAAGCCGGATTTTTGACGAATAGTGAGGAAGAAACTTATCTGCTGTCGGATAGCGGTCAGGAGCAAATCGCCGAAGCCATTTATCGTGCATTTGTCGAGTATAAAGCGGAAAATGATGCGGTTACAACGTCTTTTGTACCAACCACTGAAGTCGTAGAAAAAGTAGTCAGCCCTGCCCCGCCTGTGGTTATTGCACCCCCGGCAGTCATAGAAAGACCTGTAAAAGTAATTCCGCCACCGGTGCCTGCAGAGAACCCTTCAAAAGTGCTGATTCCTTCGACACCTACGGAAATACCGCCGAAAGTAGCTGCTGTATCCGAACCCGAATCAAGAACTGCATTTGCTCCAAAAACTAGCTCTACAATTCCTGCACCTACACCGATTGTAAGTACTCGCAGTAGCTACTCCTCACCATCTAGTTTCAAGCGTGAAACGCATCGCGTTGATTTGCCGGAAAACTTAATCACAGATGCCGTTCTCGATGAGCTTCTCGAAGATGTCAAGTACGATGCCGAAGCCGATTATATCCCCCAATTCAGAACGGAGTATAAAGTTCAACTTCTCATTTTGAGCGACCAACTCAATAAAAATACATCGCCCTGGGACAATGTATATCACTTAGATATTGAACCTTATGGCAGTAAATTCAGCTACCTCGCTTCGGGCTATTGGGATTATGATTCTGCCACTAAAGGGCAAAATTATTGGCGGAACAATGGCTTTCCCGAAGCAATAATTGTGACCTATAAAAACGGACAGCGACAGTAATAATTTAGAGCATGTTTAGAATTGTAGTTGACACTTTTTTTTAATGTAAAATGTAAAATGTAAAATAATAAATGTAAAAGTGCTTGTAGTACGTGTACAATACATTTATTATTTTACATTTTATATTTAAAAAACAACTACAATTGAAATTTGGAATTTTTTGCTCACTATGCCGCAGATACTTCTCATTGATAATTACGATTCATTTACCTACAACCTCTACGACTACCTCGCCCAACTAGGCGCACAATGTACCGTCATTCGCAATGATGAATACACGCTTGATGAGCTTCGGAAGATGGATTTTGATGCTTTAATGTTGTCGCCGGGACCGAAAACACCGAAAGATGCAGGTTTGCTGCAACTAATCCACGCCTTTCACCGTTCAATTCCAATAATGGGTATTTGTTTAGGTCATCAGGCTATTTGTGAGTATTTCGGCGGAACACTCAGGAAAGCAAGCCTCCCGATGCACGGCAAAACATCCTTGCTCACACATACGGAACATTTTTTGTTTGATAATATTCCATCGCCTTACGAAGTGATGCGGTATCATTCTTTAATTATTGAAAATTTGGAAAATACCGACTTAGAAATTATTTCCAGCACCTATGAAGGCGAAATTATGGCAATTGTTCATAAAGAATTGCCCGTTTTTGGCGTTCAATTTCACCCTGAATCTGTGCTAACCAAAAATGGTTTACAATTGTTAAGTAATTGGTTGCTAACGATAAATGAGCATTCTGAGTAAAGTTTAAGTTTAAACATGCCCTAAGTATCTAATCAATGTATTCTCGAATTTTGAATGATAAAATATTTAATTTATTAGTTTTAATTATCAATAAAAAATAAAGTAAATTTTAAATTAATTTATTATTCAAAATTAATAATTCATAATTTGGTAAAGACATTATTGGGAAGACTATAATAAACTGCCAACGAAACGTTGTAAAATTAAATTAATAAAGGCTAAATTTGCGCTTATGCAAACAACTGTGACACCCTTTGCAAAAGAGGGAAAATTTAAATATACGGAGAGTGGCGAAGGGGAAGTTTTACTGCTTCTACATGGTTTATTTGGCGGATTGAGTAATTTCGAACCATTAATCGGACATTTTGAGACGAAAGTGAAAGTTGTTACGCCTATACTGCCCATCTTTGAATTGGATAGAAAAGAGGCTACCATAGATAATTTTCTCAAATATATAAAAGAATTTGTCGAATATAAAGGCTACGAAAAAGTACATTTGCTTGGCAATTCGCTTGGTGGTCATATCGGGCTTTTGTATACCTTAGAATGTCCTGATAAGGTCAAAACCCTGACGCTGACAGGAAGTTCGGGCTTGTATGAATCGGCTTTTGGGGCAGGTTTTCCGCGTCGGGGCAGCTACGAATACGTCAAAGAACGCACCGAAAAAACTTTTTATGACCCAAAGGTAGCCACCAAAGAATTGGTAGATGAAGTCTTTGAAATCGTCAACAATATTGACAAAGCGATGTGCGTCCTGACGGCAGCCAAATCTGCCATCCGGCACAATGTCAAAGACCGACTGCACGAAATCACCGTCCCCACACTCTTAATTTGGGGCAAACACGACATCATCACTCCTTACGAAGTCGGTAAATCTTTCCACGAACTCATTCCCAATACCGAATTTCACAGTTTCGAGAAAAGCGGACACGCCCCTATGATGGAACTCCCCCAAGAATTTAACGCAGTATTAGAACAATTTTTGAACAAACACATTTCATAACGGTTAATGGTTAATGATTAACGATTAATCACATTGGAAAAAACATTCACTCATTCAAAATTCGCTCATTCAAAATTAAATAATTGACTGCCCGCGACCTAATATCAGAGACTTTGCCGCCGTTGAAAATGACGGACACCGGCAATAGAGCATTGGCTTGGATGACCGATTTCCAAGTCAGACATCTGCCATTGGTAAATGAGGGGCAATTTATGGGTTTAGTCACCGAAGACGATATTTATGATTTTAACAATCCCGATAAAATGCTTGCAGAACATAATTTTTCCTTACGCAAGCCCACGGTCAATCAAGCAGAACACATCTACGAAGTCGTCAAAACGGCGGTCAATCTCCAACTCACTGTCATCCCTGTGGTAGAAGACGAACAATATCTTGGCGTTATCACCTTAGATAGTTTGCTCAAATATTTTGCCCAAACAGGTGCGATGACCGAACCCGGCACCATCCTCGAAGTCGAGATTCCGCGCCGCGATTACTCCCTTACCCAAGTCGCACAAATCGTAGAATCAGAAAATGCAAAGGTCTTGAGTACCTACGTCACTTCGCCTCCCGATTTACAAGTCATTCGGCTTACCATCAAACTCAATATCCAAAATCCTGAACGTATCATCGCGAGTTTCGCTCGCTACAATTATGTCGTAAAAGCACATTATCAGGAAGCCGAATATATTGATACACTCAAAGAAAGATACGACTCGCTGATGTCTTACCTCAACGTCTAAATTCCAAAAAATAAGCACCAAACTTTCTTCTCGTCAAAATTTATCTGATATTTGTGAAGAATTGTCATTCGTTCACTCGTCTATCCGTGTACTCGTATTATTTTTTATCGAATAAAACGAATCACGAATTAACAAATTACTAATCACGAAATTATGGAAAAAGATAATAACAAAGACAAAGACAAGCCCGAAGTACACGAAGAGCTCAAAGGCTTCGAAATTAATATTGACTCATTGGGCAATGTTGTTTCTAGCATTAAAAAAGAAGAAATTAATAAATTTTTGGATGAAAATGTAGAAGACCGCAAACTCAAAGAGCGCGATGAAAACAGCAATTCGTGAGCCGTACAGACGGTTTTAACCGTCTCGAATTTTTCATCAATTAATATTTGATTATGGCAAAAAGGAAAACACAAATGGCTTGGGTCTATTCGCCTACGGCGGATAAGCGGCAAAAAGAGACAATCCAAAACAATTCGAACCAATCGTCGAAGAATTAAGAGCATGTTTGGAATACTATGGCGAAGACTGCTTCAATCAACTCATGGCAGAACAAAACTATACGCCTTGTACTTACGAGGAATTTCGGGAAGCCGCAGATAAGGTGGATTGGGGCGAGGCTTCTTTGGAGGAATTATTGGATGCGATTAAATAACTCGATTTGGACTACTTACTTGATACGAATATTTTGGCGGCTTTGGAACCGTAGAACGACGCTTCCAGCTCGTTCCACATTAGCTTGGCTCTGCATATGCGAGTACGCGAACTGGAAGTGTCGCGCTACATTTGCTTTCATCACCAAAAATCATTACATTTGAACCATGACAACACAACAAGATTACAGAGAAAGAATCACGATAGAACCGGGCAAACGCGGCGGCAAACCCTGTATTCGCCGTATGCGGATTACAGTCTATGACATTTTATCATGGCTCGCGGCGGGGATGTCTCATGCTGAAATTATTGATGATTTTCCTGAATTGGAGGAAGCGGATATTTTTGCAGCTTTGTATTTTGCTGCGGATAGAGAAAGTAAAATTATTCGACAAGTGGCATGAAACTCCTGATTGA
>CALCMV010000178.1 GCA_937967535.1 uncultured Saprospiraceae bacterium | reverse complement strand
ATAGCCCGGACCGAGTTTCGCGTGTAAATGGATGCCATTTTGCCACCAAAAACGATAACCAAACTCGCTATACAATTGGATACCATGTTGTGCGTGGCGGTGAAAAAAGTAACCCAATTGTGCGGTTTGGAAGATTTCGTGGCGGTCATTTTCATTATAGCGATATTCTGCGCCCACTGTAAATCCCGGATGTATCGGTGTGCTGATAATCCCGGCTGGTAGTATCGAACCTGTATTGAATATCGTTGCACCGAATACCCATTTATCGCTTTGTTGGGCATGAGAAAATACCGATACTGCAAGTAGCAATGATACCAGAATGATTCTTTCTTTCATGTGTTTTGGTTAAAATTGAATGTAAACGCAGCATATTATACTGTGAACGGAGTAAATTTCGGAAAATATCAGTTTTCCGAATGAACCCGTAATGACTGCTTTAGCTGTCAAGTATATTGTTATTTTTATTTATAAAAACTTTAAAAACAATTATTTATAAATTTATTTTTATTTCACTTGATAGCTAAACAGGCTGACCGCGAATACCGTAAAGGCGAATTTATTCGCCACGTAAGTAATAAGTTTAATTTGTAAAATTCTTATTTTTAGTCAATTGTAAATATAAATTACGCCACACTTGGCGATTAAAATCGCCTTTACGAGTTCGCGGTCAGCCTGTAAAGCAGTCATTACAGTTTTCCGAAATTTATACCGTTCACAGTATAATGTTTGCGCTTTATTAAAGAAGAAGCCTTGTAAGATGTGGTTATCAAACCCCCAATTTAAGCACATATTTTTGTTATGTCAAATTATATTTTGAGAAAAAAGGAGTTTTAAAGATGGTAAAATACTATTTAATAGTTTGATTTACAGTAATTTAAGTTATTAAAAAGCGTATTTTTGAATACCATAAAAAAATTACATTTTACAGTTGATTCGTTCTATTAATAAGAAATGTATGATAAATTTGTGGAATAAAAACACAAAATGAAAGTAGCTGTTTATCTTGGTAAAGTAAATAGTTGGGTATCACCATAAAATTAAATTCATGCAAAAAATACCATGCACCTTCATGCGTTCCGGCACCTCACGCGGACCATACATTGACCTGCGCGACTTACCCAAAGACACCGCCGAGCGCGACAAGGTCTTACTCAAAATAATGGGTTCGCCCGACAAAAAGCAAATTGACGGCTTGGGCGGTGCGACCTTCGTGACGAGCAAGGTGGTGTTATTGCAGCCCTCTGAACGCAAGGGCATTGATGTAGATTATCTCTTTGCACAAGTCGTCATTGACCAACCGATAGTTGATACTACGCCCACTTGCGGCAATATGATAGCAGGCGTAGGACCATTCGCGATTGAGCAAGGTTGGGTCAAAGCCACGCATCCGCAGACGAGTGTGCGCGTGTATAATTTCAACACCGATTCTACGATAGAAGTCATTGCACAAACGCCCAATAGCGAAGTCAATTATACAAATGGTGATTTCCAGATTGATGGTGTGCCGGGAACAGGTTCGCCCATTCTAATGAACTTCTCGAACATCGAAGGCGGTGCCACAGGCAAATTATTTCCCACCGGAAATATCCGCGACAACATTGATGGTGTAGAGGTGACAATCATTGATATTGGCAATTTGATGATGCTCGTAAAAGCCACTGATTTGGGCTTGACGGGCTATGAAGACGCTGTCTTTTTCGCTGATAATAAAAACTTTATGCAGCGCATCGAAAGCACCCGCCGCCAAGCCGGACTACTCGCCGGACTCGGCGATGTCTCCGATAAAGTCCTACCAAAAATCGGCATCCTCGCGCCTCCGCGTGAAGGTGGTGCGATTACCTCGCGCTATCTTACGCCTAAAACTCTGCATCCTTCACATGCAGTTACGGGCGCGATTTGCATAGCGGCAGCGAGTAAATGTAAAGGCACAATAGTCGCCGATATTGCCCAAGTCACCGATGCTGCCACCGAGCGTATTTTAATCGAACATCCTTCCGGTTTTATTCCCGTTGAAATTGAGGTGGACACCGAGAGTGCCGAGTTTAAAGTCGTAAAAGCAGGTACGCTGCGGACGGCGAGGAAGATTATGGATGGGTTTGTTTATTATTAAAACGTAAAACGATTTTGTAAATCGTCACGCTATAAAAGGAACGATTTACAAAATCGTTTTACGTCAGTAATAAATTGTTATTTTTGCCCTAATGAATATCAAAGCCGTCATAAAGGGGATAGAGTATAGAAATACACTTCATACTGAATTAAAGGAAATCAGTATGGAAAGCTTCGATATAAATGCTGCACCCTCTAATTTTCTATTAAAATTCGATAAAAACAAGCTCGCTGTCAGCAAATGGGTTTCCCCAAAACGTACTCGTTCTTATCCCTATGAAAGAGTTTATAACACTTTATCTGCGACCAAGAAAATTACGATTATTCCCGTTGTAAAAGACGAAGGAAAAACGGGTGACAGGGATTTCATTCAATGGGATACAATTGCCTTGATGAGTTTGTTGGATGTCTATGTAATTCTTGCATATTACAGCGATGCGGATAAGCGAATTACCACAAAAGGAAAGGCGAAAATCACTAATCAAAAATTTGATAATCAGTACATTATCCAAAAAATAAAAGAAATTCCAAACTATCATAGTTCTGCCTTACATTGGAATTTGAAACAAGCAAAAAATTTAGAAGAAATTGTAAAAAAGGTCAAGACAAACTATGCTAAAATTGCCAAGAAAACAGGTGTCGAATTGAAGAGTGAACAGGGCATTGACAATTTTTTAATTCGGGTTCAAACCGGAATCGATGAATTTATGAAATTCTCGCGTACAAAAGCGCAGGAAGCACAAAATAGAGAGTTTGTCACCACACAGCCCAAAGAAGCGTTAAGTACTTCTTCTAAAGCCAAAATTACCATTAAAAACTATCTCGGTGGACTATATTATTTCACAGTAGATGAGGTCAAAAAATCAAAAAATACCCTTCAACTCATCGAAGCCAAACATAGTAAATCCACGATTTTACCGAGTAAAGGAGACATCAAAGACGGTTTGATAAAAATGATTTTGTACACTAATTTAGAGGATATTTATGTGGACAAAAAAGCTGTCGAAGTACAGCCGATTTTAAAATTGACCTCAACGAAAATTAAAAGTCATTATGATTCAAGTAGAAACAAACTGAAACTTGTATCTTGGTGTGAAATACATGATTTGAAAACATCTCAAATTAATTTCCTTAATCAACTCATCGCAGAGGCTAACGAAAACGGCTTTCGCGTCATTATCGAACAAGCATAAAAGCATTTTATTTTGGTAAAAAGTCCACTCAGATATCCGGGCGGCAAGAGCCGTTCTGTCAAAGTAATAGCACCCTTAATTCCTGATTTTGAGGAGTTTAGAGAGCCATTTTTGGGTGGTGGGTCAGTATTTGTTTACACCAAACAACGTTATCCGAAAAAGAAATATTGGGTCAATGATTTGTATTTTGAATTGTATAAATTTTGGGAACAATCGCAGTCGAATCTTAATGATGTAGTGACGCAAGTGAAGCAATGGAAAACAGAATTTGAGGAGGGAAAAAAGTTGCATCGTTTTTTGATTAATAATATTAAAAAATTTAATGATGTTGAAATCGCAAGTGCATTTTTTGTTTTAAATCGCATTACATTTTCCGGTACAAGTGAAAGCGGCGGTTTCTCCAATCAAGCCTATTTGAAGCGATTTACACCTTCGAGTATTGAGCGATTGAAAAAATTGCAATACGTTTTACCAAATACTCAAATAACAAATTTTGATTATCAAAAAGTGATTGAAAATGAAGGAAATAAAGTGTTTATTTTTTTAGACCCACCTTATTATTCTGCCACAAAATCTGCATTATACGGCAAAAACGGCAATTTACACAAGGGATTTGACCATGAAAGGTTTGCGGAAACCATGAAAAATTGTCCGCACAAATGGTTGATTACTTACGATAATAGCGATTACATTAAAGACCTCTTTTCATTCGCCAATATTTTCACTTGGGAACTCACTTATGGGATGCGAAATGTCTCCGAAAATTCTCAACAGAAAGAAAAAGAAATTTTTATTTCAAATTACTTAGAGACCATAGACCCGCCACATCAAATGAGCCTATTTGAAGAAAAAAGAATCGAGTACAAATTATTGTAAAACGTAAAACGGTTTTGTAAATCGTCACACCAAAAATCCCTCACCCTTCGTAGGGACATGGCATGCCATGTCTCTACGGAAGGTGAAGGATTTTTGGGAATAAATTACTATTTTTGCCCTTTATAAAAACGTAACGCAATCTAACGCGGCGCGGGCTGGATACCGACATTCGTCGGCACAAGAGCACCGCGCTACGGGGCGCAAGCCGGAGGCCTTACGCTACGCACACACAATGAGAAAAACCTACGGCAATACTTGGTGGGGCAAACAATGGCTCAATGCCCTCACCCACATTGACTATTCCAATCGCCTCCCACGCGGACGCAGCTATGCCAATCGGGGAATGGTACAAGAAATCAGCATTGAGGGCAATCGCATCTCTGCGAAAGTACGTGGTTCGCGTCCCAAGCCTTATACGGTGAAGCTCAAAGTGGCGGCGTTTACGGCTGCCGAAAAAGCCAAAATAATCAGCATGGTAACGGACAATCCCGCCTACCTTTCTCAATTGCTCAATCGCCGTTTGCCTACCGAACTCAATGATATTTGTGCGCGAAAAGGCATTGATATTTTTCCGTCTCAATGGGATGATTTAGAGGGTGGATGTTCTTGTCCGGATTGGGCGGTGCCTTGTAAGCATATGGCGAGTGTGTTGTACCTTATTGCCAATGAAATTGATAAAAATCCTTTCCTTGTTTTTCAACTGCATGACTTTGATTTGTTCAAGGGTTTGGAAGGTGTGGGCTACTCTGCGGGTGGACAAGCAGAGGTGCAAGTTCTCAATCTCACAGACCTCCAACAAGACTTCGTTTTCAATGAAGAAAACTTTGAATGGCAACAAGATACGTATAGCGAATTAGACTTTTCTATATTGCCGGATTGTCAGGAGCAATTGCTGACTTTGCTATCACCGCGCAGTGTTTTTTATCCGAATGGTGATTTTCGGGAAATCCTTACGAAAGTCTATAAAAAGGTCGCTCGCAATATCTTGAAATCCGAAAAACTGGAGACAGAAAAAGAAATTACAACGCTCATAGATGCCGTTGATGATATAGAAGTTTTGGTGGATATGGAGTTGGAGTTTCTGAACTGTAATTTTCGGAGTGAAAAAGGGAAATCGCTACTTTCAATTGATACGATAGAGGACTTGGCAAAGTGGTTGGAAGGCGTACCGACCACGCATTTTGAGCAACTCGCGCCGCGCCTTCGCGGTTTGTATTTGACCTATCAATTTGCAAAAAAATTAGCTATACACAGCGCGTACATTCCACAACTACTACGCATTGGTGCGAAGCAATATAAAGTCCGTTGGTTGCCTGCCATTTTGAATGAAAATGTACGTACTGTTTCTGAAAAAGTACAAGCACTTACTCCCGCGCATATTTTTTATTATAAAAAACAAAAAAATATATACGAACCTGTCGAAGAAGATAGGTTTATGAGTTTGCTGTCGATGTTTATAGATTATTTCGTGCATACTTATCACGATTTAAATTATAAATTATTGACATTCGATGTGATTCGACTGTTTTTTAGCGGAGATATGGAGCGATTCGACCAATTTGAAACACGCGAGTATCCAACTGCTATTCAATTGTGGCTGAATAAGTTTTATATTGCAGAAAAAGATTACGTACCTGTATTGCAAGTGGAAGACGACGAGGGAGATTTTCAGGTCAGCATTGCGGTAGAAGATAAATCGAAACCCGAACAAGCACCCGTTCCCCTGAATAAAGTTTTTTCCAATAAAACATATAATAAAATGCGATTGGATGTACTGCGCGATATGTCGATGTTGGCAGAACATTTTCCGCAACTCAGTCGAGTATTGGCTTCAAAGGGAGAGGAAAAGCTGCATTTTACCTCCGAACAATTCGTAGCGGTACTATTCAAAATACTGCCGATAATGCAGATGTTTGGCATACAAATTTTGATGCCGAAAGCCTTGCGAAAATTGCTGCGTCCGCAAGTGTCAATGATGTTGCAAGGCGAAGATGAAGATGGTGTAGCAACGCGAAGTTCGATTATTAGTTTGGAGAATATGTTGCGCTTCAATTGGCAAATAGCGATTGGTGACAGACAGGTTTCTTTAGGAGAATTTTTAAAAATGGTCAAAAAATATTCGGGTATCGTCAAGCTGAATGATGCGTATGTATTTTTTGATGAAAATGAAATCGCAAAACTACTCGATAAACTCGCCGACCCACCCGAACTTGACGGCAATCAACTCCTAAAAATCGCCCTCACCGAAGAGTACGAAGGCGCGAGAATCGAACTCGATAAGAAAGCTAAAAAATTGATTGAACGCCTCCTCTCCGGCGAAGGCACAGAAGTGCCAAGTGGTTTGAAAGCTACGCTAAGACCCTATCAATTAAGAGGTTATGAATGGTTGTACAAAAATTCGCGCTTAGGATTTGGTAGCTTGATAGCGGATGATATGGGCTTGGGGAAAACGCTGCAAGTCATCACCACGCTACTCAAATTGAAGGAAGACGGCGAACTCGGCAAGGCAAAAGCCCTCGTCATCGTACCCACGACTTTATTGACGAATTGGGATAAAGAAATCGCCAAATTCGCACCCGACCTACATACACATACCTACCACGGACCCGCCCGCGACCTCGCCCCACTCACCGATGCAGATGTGATGCTGACGACCTACGGCGTGGTGCGAAGCGAAGGCGCGAAATTGCAAAAAAAGAAGTGGCTCGTAGTCGTGATTGATGAGTCGCAAAACATCAAAAATCCGGGTACGGGACAGACCAAAGCAGTTAAAAAAATCAAAGCGCCCGTCAAGATTGCGATGAGTGGTACACCCGTCGAAAATCGCTTGAGCGACTATTGGAGTGTGTTTGATTTTGTGAATAAAGGCTACCTCAATAATTTGAAAAAATTTAAAGAGAACTACGCCATTCCGATTGAAGCAGACCGCGACCAAAAGAAGCTGGATAATTTCCGAAAAATCACCGAACCCTTCATTTTACGCCGTTTAAAATCAGATAAATCTATCATAAAAGATTTGCCGGATAAGATTGAAAAAGACCAATTTTGTCATTTAACAAAAGAGCAAACCGCGATATACGAAAACGTCATCGAAACGACGATGAAAGCCGTAGAAGGTGCAGAGGGCATTGCGCGAAAAGGTGCAGTTTTGAAGTTGATAACAGCACTAAAACAAGTTTGTAATCACCCCAAACATTTTCTCAAAAAAGGAAAAAGCGACCCGGAATTGTCGGGTAAAACGACTTTATTATTTAGTTTGCTACGGCAGATTTTGGACAATAATGAAAAGACACTCATTTTTACGCAGTATAAGGAAATGGGGAGCATGTTGGTAGAGATGTTGGGGGAAGAATTTGGTTTGGAAGTGCCGTTTTTGCATGGTGGTTTGAGTCGTAAAAAGCGGGATGAAATGGTCCAAGATTTTCAGAATAACCGAACCACGCGCGTCTTTATTTTGTCCTTGAAAGCAGGTGGTACAGGCTTGAATCTGACCGCCGCAAGCAATGTGATTCACTACGACCTCTGGTGGAATCCGGCAGTGGAAGCCCAAGCCACCGACCGCGCCTATCGCATCGGGCAAACTCGCAATGTGATGGTGCATCGCTTCATTACGCAAGGGACTTTTGAGGAGAAAATTAATCAATTATTACTCAATAAAAAAGAACTGGCTAATCTCGCAGTTTCGACGGGCGAGAAGTGGATTGGCGATATGTCTAATGGGGAGTTGAGGGACTTGGTGAAGTTGGAGTGATGCAAAACGATTTTGCAAATCGTTCCTGTGTATGGCGTGACGATTTGCAAAATCGTTTTACGTTTGAAAAATTATCAAAAAACACAAATTTAGAATTATGGAAAAATTCTTATATAATCAAAGATATTATAAAAAATACGGTTACAAAATAACGACAGAGCCTATAAAGGAAGTACAAACGACCGAGCAGTACGATGCCTACTTACATTCTTATAATTTAACGAAAAACAAAGATATAAATGGTATTACCATAATTAAAAAGTACATTGATAAATACCCTGATATTCCGGCATTTAAAAATCATTTAGGGGCTATGTATGCCAATAATCATCAATTTATTGAAGCCCGCAGAATACAATTGGAGGTCATCAATAAACATCCTGATTACTTGTATGGAAAAATAAGTTTTGCAGAGCAATGTTTGAGAGATGGTAACCTTCAAATGGCTAAGAAACTACTCGGCAATCCCAGAAAAATAGAAACGATAAGCCCGGATGTAGAGTTTTATCATTACAGTGAATTTTTGGCTTACTACTACATGGCGGGTTGGTATGAGGTAGAAAAGGGCAATCGGAAAGCCGCCGAAAAACACCTCGAATTGATGGTAGAATATGACCCCGACGACCACAGGACGGAACTATTGGCAAAGAAGATTACCGAAATGGGATTGGTTCGTATGCGAAAAGATGTGGAAAAAAGGAAGAACAATCCGTATAAAGTGGACTCCTTTCCGACCTATATCGTAGAACAAACTGACACTCCGCCCGAACTGATACACAAGGAGTTAGAGGTATTTTATACGCAGAGTTCCTATGAATTTCCCGAAGAAACAATTGCGGAAATCATAGCTTTGCCGCGAGAGAGTTTGATTGCGGATTTGGAGCGTATCCTTGAAGATGGTATTCGACGTTTTGAGTATTTTAAAGCAAAATATGATATGGACTTCGTTGATGAGTCGGAGCAAAGTTTTATGATTCATGCGGCTTATTTTTTGGGGGCATTGGAAGCAAAAGAAAGCCTGCCTGTTTTGTTGAATGTATTTAGACAGGGAGAGAGCTTTTTGAATTATTGGTTTATGGATATACTAATTGAATCCTTTGAAAAGCCACTTTTTGCCTTGGGTAAAGACCAACCTGAGATGCTCAAATCATATATACTTGAGCCAAATCAATACAAATGGGCAAGGTTAATAGCTATGGACACCATGACTCAGGCAGCTTTGCACTATCCCGAAAAGCGTGAGGAAGTGGTTGGGTATTGCAAAGAAATCTACGACTATATGTTGCAAAATCCTGATGACAGCGGAGTTACAGATTCTGAATTTATTAGTTGGTCATTGGCTTATGTTGGCGATTTGCGGGATATGAGTTTTGCCGAATATGTTGAGGAGTTTGAAAAAAAGGGATGGATATTCGACATGGTTATGGGAAATGCAGAGCAAATCATAGAGAAATTGAAGTGGGCACCGGAAGCCGCAGATATTAAGCCCATGCCGCAGGATATTTATGAATATTATAATAAAAAATACACTTCAAGAAGAGCCAGACGCAGTCGTTTTGAGAAATTTGATGAAAAACTATTTGTAGAAACGAAAACGTCTAGATATTTGGCAGAGCGGTCCAAAAATATGTTTGAAGGATTGTTTAGTACGCCAACAAAAAGCAGTAACAACAATCAGCACCAAAAAACTACTATCAAACAAGCAAAAGTCGGACGCAACGACCTATGTCCCTGCGGTAGCGGTAAGAAGTTTAAGAAGTGTTGTAGGAATAAGACTTTCGGATAGAGTCACGTAAAACGATTTTGTAAATCGTTATCCCATATGAAGGAACGATTTGCAAAATTGTTTTACGTTTGAAAAATCAAAAAAAATGCGCGTACTATTCATTTGGGAGGTCAAAGAAGCATTGCAGAATTACCTGCTTCAGCATCCATTAAAAAGCGATTCGATGGAATTTATTTTCCTGACAAAAGATGAACTCGAAGTGGCTGCGATTGAACGTCCCGAAGATATTCAGGCTACGGTGGGTTGGGTGGTGCAACGTCCGTTTTGGGATAAAATATTCCATCAACTTACTCATCTTCAATTGATTATTCATCCAGCGGTAGGTGTTGATAGGGCAATTCCTTTTGTACAATCGCTCCATTCTAATCACAAAATCACACTCTGCAATAGTTTCGGACACACCTATTTTACAGCACAACATGCCGTGGGGATGTTGCTTACTTTATGCAATCGTTTGTTGTTACACCACAATGCAATGAAAGCAGGCAAGTGGCGCACCGGCGATAAAGACGGCAAATCACTCCCCATGAAATATCGCAAAACGGGCTTGCTCGGTTATGGGTCAATAAATCAACGTGTTCATCGTTTTTTGGAGGGTTTTGATACAGAAATTCATGTGTTGAAAAATACATTGACGGAGAAACAAGAAGCCAATCCGCATTTTTATACACAAGACCAAATACACGATTTTCTCGCGGTGGTGGATAATCTGATACTTGCCGTTCCATTGACCGAAAAAACAAAGGGAATGATTGGCGAAAAGGAGTTGGAACTGCTCGGTGAGTCGGGCATACTCGTGAATGTGGCGCGTGGCGAAGTGGTACAAGAAAAGCCATTTTATGAAGCCTTGAAAACAGGAAAAATCTTTGCAGCAGCCAGCGATGTATGGTACGATTACCAACCCGAAGCTGACGAAGAAGGGCGAAAATTTCCCTACAAATACCCGTTTCACGAATTGAATAATGTGCTGCTTTCGCCACATCGCGGTGGCTCGCCTTTGGATGATTTGGAACGTTGGGGACAGACGATGGAAATACTTTCGCGATTTGAAAAGGGGGAAGGTTTGATGAATGTAATTAATTGGGAGAGAGGATATTAGCGTAACACAGACATTCTTGTCTGTACTTCACGTGGCACAGACAGGAAT
>CALCMV010000177.1 GCA_937967535.1 uncultured Saprospiraceae bacterium | reverse complement strand
AAATCATAAGTAATTGATTATCAGTTATTTAATTTTTATTAAGGTAATAAATATTCAATTAATTAAATTTTATAATTATTTGATAAAAAACAATTTACCTAATACCAAATTTCCTAATTCCCCAATGTCCAAAGTCCAGTTGGGTTAGTAACGACGAAATAATAAGTTGGACATCTGACGAGCTAATTTTGCGTTTAGTTTTTTCTTTGAAAGAGGGCGTTTATCGGGATAAATAACCGATTTCAAAGGGAAAAATAAGCGTAAAAGAAGCCGTCAAGATGTTCAAGTTATTATTTTGTCGTTACTTAGTTTATATCTTTTTGGTGGTTTGGGTCGCTTTTGTTATACATTATTTGGCTGCTTTCTTTGTTTAGAAGAAATCTAAATAAATCCTTTCTGTTAGCAAAAAGTTAATCCTGACTGTCTTTTTTGCTGTAAGGTTTTTATCTTTGCAGCGATTTTTGACAACCAATCGGGTTCTGCGTTCTTTGTACTTCGTTCTGTGTTATTTATTTGTATTAATTATTAATTTATAAATAATTCAAATTCAATTAATTACCAAACAAGAACTATAAGCAAAGCACTACGAACACATACTTAAAATATATTAAATTGAATATTCGATTTAAACGACCCGTCTTATTTTTTGCTTTGATGACCCTCGCGGTCACTGCCCAAGCACAAGCCGGCAGTCTCTCGACTGCCATATTGACGGCTCTTTTCGCAGTTGCACTCCTTATATTATTAGTCGTCATTTTGTTGGTATCCGACATTTTTATGGGCGAAGAAGCCCGTAGAACCGGTGCCGATAAAACAGGAGAAAACTATTCACTCTTTCCGCAACTTTCAGAAATCACCCGTCCGCGTGCAGCCGGATATGCTAAGGGTGAAAATATCACATATCTAAAGCGTGGACATGACATCCTGCTGGAAGGTGAAGCAAAAAAAGTGCTTGGCGAAGCAAGGGTAAATACCGTAGCTGTTAGTCCGCGTGATTTTGTGGGTATGTCGCCAATTCCTAAAGTATTGGTTGCGAAAGATGATGAAGTAAAAGCAGGTGATATTTTATTTTTTGACAAAAAACGTCCGGAAATAAAATATGCTTCGCCTGTAAGTGGGCAAGTCGTGGACATCATTCGCGGTGAAAAACGAGCGATTGACAAAATCGTTATTCTCGCAGATAAAGAACAACAATATACGGAGCGCGAAATTCCGAATTTAAACGGTTTCGCTTCGCGTGAAAATTTGGTCAATTACCTTACTGAAAGTGGTGTATGGGCATTTATACGTCAGCGTCCGTATGAATTGGTGGCTGACCCTGCGGAAGTGCCTCGCGATATTTTTGTATCTACTTTTGATTCTGCCCCGCTTGCTCCCGACCTCAATTTTATCATAGAAAAAAATACAGCCGCATTCCAACGCGGTCTGAATGTTCTTGCTAAATTAACGGATGGAAAAGTCCACTTAGGTTTGAACGCAGGGACAAAAGACGCGCCTACATTAGCTTTTACCCGCGCAGAAAATGTAGAGAAACATTGGTTTAAAGGACCGCATCCCGCAGGTAATGTCGGCGTACAGATTCACCACACCGCACCTATTAATAAAGGTGAGGTCGTGTGGACGGTCAATGCACAAGATGTAGCGATTATCGGCAACTTATTCGTCACCGGACAATATAAAGCAGAACGCACTATCGCCGTAACAGGTGCAGAGGTGCGCGACCCGAAATATTACCGCGTACCACTTGGTGCAAATGTAGAAGATATTCTAAAAAATAACATTCTGACAGAACGCAAAACGCGCACCGTAGCAGGTGATGTGTTGACAGGGAAGCAAATCGCAAATGACGGTTATCTCGGTTTTTTCGATGACCAAATCACCGTTCTCCATGAAAATGATGAATACGAATTATTTGGTTGGATGAATCCGGTGGCAGTGCGTCCGAGTGTTTCTTCTACTTTTCCCGGTTCAGCATTTACCGATATAAAATATAGAGCAGAGACCAACACCCATGGTGAGCCTCGCGCACTCGTGGTGACGGGTCAGTATGAAAAGGTTTTGCCGATGGATGTTTACCCACAGCATTTGGTGAAAGCAATTTTGGCAAACGATTTTGACCGCATGGAGGGCTTGGGCATTTACGAACTCGCGCCCGAAGATGTGGCTTTGTGCGAATTTGCTTGTACATCCAAGACGAATGTGCAGGAGATTTTGAGACAAGGATTGGAGACGCTTAGAGAGCAAGGCTAATGTACGTAACTCGGACATTCTTGTCCGAGAACGATTTGCAAAATCGGCTATCAGTTCATAGTTCATAGTTTTTTACAATTCATTGAATAAGATCCCGATACCGATAGCTATCGGTACGGGATTGTAAATTACTGATTATCAAAGTTGAGCAAACTTAAACGGGTAGCCGCAAAATCGTTTTACACTCTTAATATGAACAAAATACGAAAAGTCGTAAAAAGTGATATAAATGCGCTGAAAGAGGTTTTGGATTCGATAGATTTATTTCCGTCCGAAATGCTGGAAGATATGATTTCGGATTATTTTAGTAATGCCGATTCAGAAGACATCTGGTTTGCAGCAATAAAAAACGAAAAACCTATATCAATCGCTTATTGCGCTCCCGAAAAACTGACGCAAGGAACATTTAATCTCTATGCAATTGGCGTAAGAGGCGATATTCAGGGAAAGGGAATCGGCACACAAATGATGACCTATATAGAGCATCATTTAAAGCAAAATGGACAGCGAATATTGATAGTAGAAACATCCGGTACCCAAGATTTTCAATTAACCAGAAAATTCTACGAAAATTTAAATTATACGAAAGAAGCAGTCATTCGGGATTTTTGGGATGAGGGAGATGATAAAGTGATTTATTGGAAAAAATTAAAATAAACGCTGTATACGCCAATTTTGAATTTTGAATAATAAAAAATATATAATTTGTTAATTTTGAATTATCAAGAAAAACAAAGTGAATTTTAATTTTTTTTGTTATTCAAAATCATAATTCAAAATTTGGCGAAGACATAGTATAGATATTTATATTAAAATATATTTCCCCATTAAATCAATCAAACTGATTAACTAAAAATGAGCAAATTTTTAGATTTTGTAAAGAAATTCGAGCCGCCGAAAGAGAAGCGTATGTTGCATACGCTGTACGATGGCTTTTTTACCTTCGCATATGCGCCCAATCACGTTACACGCGGGTCGGGTGGTGTACATATACGCGATGGTATGGATTTGAAACGTACCATGTTTTTGGTGGTGCAAGCGATGGCTTTGTGCTACATCTTTGGTATGTATAATATAGGTCATCAGCACTATACCGCTTTGGGTATGTATGATGGCTTTTTAGGAGGCTTTCTGACAAAACTCTTGTACGGTGCGCTGCAAATATTACCAATATTTATAGTGTCGAATGTCGTAGGCTTGGGTATAGAGTTCTTTTATGCCGCCAAAAAAGGTCATGCGATAGAAGAAGGATATTTGGTGTCAGGAGCTTTGATTCCTTTGATTATGCCGCCGGATATTCCGCTTTGGATGTTGGCGATTGCAATTGCTTTTGCAGTGATTATCGGTAAAGAAGCCTTTGGTGGTACGGGGATGAATGTATTGAATATTGCTCTATTGGCAAGGGTCTTTGTCTTCTTTGCTTATCCGGGCGATATTTCGGGTGACTTCTGTTGGGTGGCTTACGACTATAATTGGTTGCACAGCTTACTCGGCATGAAAGCAGCTACGATGTCTGCACTTGGTATAGAGGCAATTCCCGAAGGGATGACCTTCTCCAAATACGTCCTCGCCAATACCCCCGACGGTTGGACGGGCGCAACGCCGCTTGCCCTCGCTGCCAAAGAAGGTTGGGGCGCAGTACAAAATTATTACACCAATGCTCAAATGTTTTGGGGTGCTATTCCCGGTTCTATCGGTGAAACTTGCAAGCCTATAATTTTGATTGGTGCAGCGATATTGTTGGCACTTCGTATAGCGAGTTGGCGTATTATGTTGTCCATGGTTGTCGGTGCAGCTTTGACCGCGATTTTGATGAACCTTGTTGGTGATTTCCATGTTTTTATGGCAGTACCCTGGCAATATCATTTCTGGATGGGTTCATTCTTTTTTGCAATGGCATTTATGGCAACTGACCCTGTGACAGCAGCTTCTACACCTACGGGCAAATTGATTTATGGCTTTATGATTGGTGTGGTGGGTATGATTGTTCGCGTACTCAATCCGGCATACCCGGAAGGTTGGATGTTGGCAATTTTATTTATGAATGTATTTGCGCCACTCATTGACCACTACGTGTTAGAAGCAAATATTTCCAAACGTTTGAAACGAGTTTCCTCTTAATGAGTGAATTTTGAATGAGCGAATGAGTGAATAAATGCTGCAATGCTTAAATGCGATAATGCTACAATATTCACTCCTATTATCGCATTATAACATTAAAATCATTCACTCATTCAAAATTCACTCATTCACTCATTAAAATTATGCATAGTAACAGATACGTATTTTTATATACCCTGACATTGACCTCAGTTGTGGCATTGGTCTTGGCTTTATTAGCGACTTCGCTCAAGCCCTTGCATGTCAAAAACGAGGCATTATCCAAAAAGAAAGACATCCTTAGTGCAGTAGATGCTTCATTTGCAAAAAAAGACGATGACGCCATCGAACAAACTTTCGCTAAGGTC
>CALCMV010000176.1 GCA_937967535.1 uncultured Saprospiraceae bacterium | reverse complement strand
AACTACTCGTTCTTTTTCGCTCACTCTGCGTTGCAAAAATGGTCATCCCGAATGCTTTCGGGACTCACATTTTCGCGCCTTGATTGAACAAAAAATAACATCGCATTTTGGGTAGCTTATTTATTTCGAGTTCCCTTATCTGAATATCTATAATTTTTGATTATCAATTAATTATGTATTTTTTTATAGTTTAAATGTGATAATTTTTTATTATACTCTTAATAATATTTAAGCTCATATTCTCTATATATTAAGAAATTATAAATTAACAAAACATTGTTCCATAATTTTTTACAAAAAAATATTAATAAAATGTTTTTTATTTATAATTTATTTTTTACTAATTATGAACATTCTAAATTGATAAAGCCAAAAAGAACGAGCAGTTTGGGTGGTTTATTTGTTGCGAGTTCCCTTAATAACAAACATAAGCCCCCCGTCAATTCAACAACAAAAACAAGACCTGCGCGATAACAATTTTAAAAATCAAAGCAATCGGAAACACCATAGCATAACCAAATGTCGGCACACGATTTTTGGTGCGTGAAGTCGCAAATTCGAGGATGGCAGGTTGGTTGGAGACCACGCCCATGAGTAGGCTGAATGGCATTTTGACCACCTTGTAACCTACAAATAATATCGCAAATGCCGTCAGCAAACTAATCACACCGCTTGCCAAGAAAATCCAAAGACTTTCTATCGAAAGATTCTCCACGAGTGCATGTCCCGAACTCACGCCGATGACCGCAAGAAGGAGAATTAAGCCGAGTTGTTGAAGTGTCACATTGGCACTATACGGTAGCGACCATACTATCGGTCCGGTGCGGCGCAATGCCCCCAAAATCAAACCCACAATCAAAGGTCCGCCTGCATAACCAAGTTTGAAATTGAAAGTATCTCCGAAAGAAAACTCCACACTACCGAGTATCAAACCCAAGCCGATACCCAAACCAAATGAAAACAAATTTACCTGACTCGACTGCCGATACGAATCACCAAAATAACGCGACAATTCTACCAAATCTTCTCGCCGGGCAATAAAACGAATCCTATCGCCGAGTTCCAACACCGTATCAGCTTTTGCCAAAAAATCAACATCACCTCTGCGTATGCGCGTGACGATTGCATTGTACTTTTCTGTAATATTGAGCGATGCCAATGACCGCCCTACCAACATCGGATTCGACACAAAAATCCGCGCCACATCGAAGTATCGCCTATCGTGTGCTAGGGGCGAATCTACCCGCTTGCCGATGTCTCGAATAGCGTCTTCAAGGGCTTCTTTTTCACCGATGAGCATAATGGTATCACCTTTCTGAAAACGAGTATCCCAATTGGTGAGCATCAATTCACCGCCTTGCATCATGCGCCCAAAATTGACGTTCCAATCGTAATTTTTACGTAAATCGCGGAGTTGGATATTGCAAACTTCTTCATTGCTCACTTCCGCCGTTGCGCTGCTCAATCTGCCGCCTACGGGATAGTTTTTTTTCAAGATTTTATTTTCTTCCGTATAATTAATTTTCAAAAATTTCTCCATCAATACTATCCCAATCATACCGCCCAATACGCCCATCGGATAGGAAAACGAATAACCAATAACTGCTTGATTCATAAGACTTTCGCCTCGATTCGGAAAATTATTATTCATATAATCCAATACGCCTGCCAATGCGGGTGTATTCGTCGTGCTTCCTGCATAAATTCCGGTAATTGTAGCAGCAGAAAATCCAAATAAAGCCCACAAACCTATTGCCACCAAACCCGAAAATAAGAGCATCGAAGTGGCAAAAAGAAAGTCGCGCACCCCATTTTTTTGATAAGAATTAAAAAAGGACGGACCCGAACTCAAACCAATCGAATAAACATAAATAGATAAACCCAGCAAAAAAATAATCTGCGGGATTTGCAGTCGCGCATCCATCGCCCCGAAAGCCAAACCCGTAAATAAGACCGCCGCCACACCAAGCGAATTGCCGCGTATTTTGACACTTCCAAACAAATATCCCAAAGATGCCACCGTAAATAGCAACAACAAAGGATAATCTATCAGCATTTGAATCATGGCTGCGATTTACGATTTTTTTCAATAAGAATCAAGCCCGTAACGTAATGCCTCCGGCTTGCGCCTCGCGTACTACATGCACAAGTGAGACGCATTATGCTACGGTGGCGCAAGCCGGAGGCATTACGCTACGGGCGCAAGCGAGACGCATTATGTTAGGTGCGTCAAAGCGTCATGTCGTAATTTCATGCTTTGTGTCCAGTTTTCTGCCAAAATGTCGTAAACAATCATTTGGCAGAAACTTTGACTTATGAATGATTGTGTGATTGTAATGGATTGTATGATTGCAGCATTATTTTATTGTAATTTGTAGATAAATTCAGATGCAATTATGATTTAATTATTTTAAAATTCGTTTTTATTTAAAAAACAAAAATTTACATAATTAATTTTATTTAAAATAATAAACTGGACTTTAGATATTGGTAAATTCGGAAACTGGTCTCGATTGAGCCGAGAAAGTAAAACACTTATAATCAATAATTCATATTATTTGTATTTTATTTCAAATTAATTTTATTATAATTTTTATTTTACTGATAAATAAAAAATTATGTCTTCGTTAGCCTAATTACCTAATTTCCCAGTTACCTAATTCCCATTTTGTCCAAAGTCCAATATAATTATAGTCGTATTTTTATTGGAATTTGGAATTTGTTTATTGGAATTTTAAGAAACAAAAATGGCAGAAAAAGATAAGACCACAGGAGTAGAAGACAACCTTAAAACGCAAGTCCCAAAGGAGGATGTCCAGCCAATTATCAATGGTGATGACGCGAAAAAGAAGCCCAAAAAAGGAACTAAAGCAGCATTGGAACTTGAAATTGAAGAATTGCAGCAGGAACATGGCGAATTGAAAGATAAATACATTCGTCAAGTAGCTGAATTTGATAATTTCAAAAAAAGAAATGCCCGCGAACGCTACGATTTGCTGCAAAATGCGGCAAGAGATACGATAGCTTCGCTACTGCCTGTATTGGACGATTTTGACCGCGCCATCAAAGCCGGCGACGATGACGACAGTATAGAACCCGTCAGCGAAGGCGTTAAAATGATTTATAATCGCCTCAAAAATACATTGGGACAGAAGGGCTTGCGCGAAATGGAGACGCACGAACAGCCTTTCGACCCGGAACTACACGAAGCCCTCACCGAAATCCCCGCCCCCAACGATGAGATGAAAGGCAAAATCATGGATACCATTGAAAAGGGCTATTATTTAAATGACAAAATCATCCGCCACGCGAGAGTGGTCGTTGGCAAATAACGAGTTGTTGAGTTGACGAGTTGTTGAGTTGTGGAGTCATCCCATTCGACAACTCGACAACTCCACAACTCGACAACTCAACAACTCCACAACTCAACAACTCGTCAAACATGGCAAAAAGAGATTTTTACGAAGTACTCGGCGTATCGAAAGATTCGGATGCGGCAACTATTAAGAAGGCATATCGCAAGACGGCGATGAAGTACCACCCCGACCGCAACCCGGACGATAAGGCAGCCGAAGAAAAATTTAAGGAAGCGGCAGAAGCCTACGATGTCCTCAGCAATGACGACAAACGCGCCCGTTATGACCGATTCGGACATGCAGGTGTGGGTAGTGCCGCAGGTGGCGGATTTAGCGGCGGATTTACGGTAGAGGATATTTTTTCGCAATTTGGCGATTTGTTTGGCGGTGGCGGTGGTTCGCCTTTTGATACGATATTTGGAAGACAACGGGGAGGAAGCAGACAACGCGCTCGCGGTGAACGCGGCAGCAATCTTCGTATCAAAGTCAAATTGACTTTGGAGGATATTTACGAAGGGGTCACGAAGAAAATTAAAGTCAAAAAGCATAATACTTGCGATACCTGCAAGGGCAGCGGCGCGAAAGATGCCAACTCGGTGCAAGGTTGTACGACCTGCGGCGGCGCGGGCTACGTGCGGCAAGTGGTCAACAGTCCATTCGGGCAGATGCAATCAACCGTAACATGTCCGCACTGTAGCGGTAGCGGGCAGATGGTAACGGCAAATTGTAAGACCTGTAAAGGCGACGGGCGCACCTACGGAGAAGAGACGATTAGCATACAAATTCCGGCGGGAGTAGAGGAAGGTTTGCAGGATTATCCGATACGCAGCAAGGGAAATGCAGGAAAAAAAGGCGGTCCGGCGGGTGATTTGTATATTCATATCGAAGAAGTACCGCATGATGAGCTCAAACGAAATGGTCCTGACCTTTTGCATAAATTACATGTCAATTTTGCAGATGCCGCACTCGGTACTACGGTGACAGTGCCGACGATTACAGGTAAGGTGAAGTTTGAAGTTCCCGCCTCGACCCAATCAGGTAAAATCGTGCGCCTCAAAGGAAAAGGTTTGCCCGATGTACATGGTTATGGCAAAGGCGACCAAATCGTTCAAATCAATGTATGGACTCCGAAAAAAATGACCAATGAAGAGAAACAATTATTAGAAAAATTGCGCGAATCACCCAATTTCAACCCAAAACCGAATAGCGATGATGATAAGGGCTTTTTCGGTAAGATGAAAGATAAATTTAGCTAACAAGTTCAAGCGCAAGTACAAGTATCAAGTTCAATTTTTCTTATTTGGCTGCGCCAAATTTTTATTCATGCAGTACATGTTTATTCATTTTCATAAAAAAATAAAAGAAATACCGTTTGTTGTATTTCGTAATTTGAACTTGTACTTGATACTTGTACTTGCGTTTGTATTCGCCTCCTGCGGCGAAAGCTATTTTTACGAAAAAACCTACGAACTGCCTGATAATCAGTGGACTTATAAGGATACCTTGAATTTTGAAGTAGATATTACAGATACGCTAAAAACCTATAATCTCATCCTTGAGATGGAACATAATCTTGATTATCCTTATCAAAATAACTACATTTACATACACACACATCTACCGCAAGGAGAGCATTTGGGCAAGCAATTGAGCATTGATTTGGCAGCAAAAAACGGAAAATGGTACGGCAAATGCAATAGCAAAACCTGCCTTTTCAGTACCATCATCCAACCGAATGCCTACTTCAATCAAATCGGAAAACACCGTTTCAGCATCGAACAATATATGCGAATGGATAGTTTGCCAGATATACACGCCGTCAGTCTGAAAATACAAGAAACGGGAATGAGTAGATAATGCGGCTATCAGTTCATAGTTGCCAGTTCATGGTTCATAGTTTTTAGTTCATGACTGCTTATCAGAGTTGAGCAAACTTAATAGACTTGTTTCGATAATAATATATTGATTTACAATTTTTTATAAATTATTATAAAATAATAAAAATAATAAATTTATTTATTAATAATTCAAAAACAAATTTATACAAATAATAATTAAATAATTTTATCTTAAAAATGTTTTTGGCATAGTAATTCTCACTGGTTTTTCCTGATTTTAAAGGGTAACAAGTCTAATCTTAAACTTAATCTTAAACTTAATCTTAAACTTTACTTAGGCACTCTGGATGAGATACCATTATTTCTATCCCAATGAATCTTATCGGGCAAGCTGACATCACCATCCAAATTATAATCTGAAGGAAGGTATTGATTGTGCATACCATTGGCATCGGACCAGATATTTTTATCAAAACCATTGATGTCATAACTTTCTGTTTCGGCTAATTGGTCGCCGTCTCCGGAAAACATTGCCCATACTCCTTGAGTTTCATCCTCGTCTTCATCCTCGTCTTCCAACTCAATGTATGTCTGTCCGCTACCGCTACCCGATGTGCCTTGATAGCTGTTCTGAATACGAAAATCGTAGCTAAGTACCTGATTTTCAACTCGTACATGCTTATGTGACATCACACCGATATGATTGCGATGTTCGACAACAACATAAACGGAGTCCACCTCCAATTCTAAAGGCAAAGCACAGGTATTGACAAACTCCACTTCGCCGTCTTTGAGTAGCAGGGCGGCAGTTTTAGCAATTTCAGTATCTGATGTCGTACTATCTCTGAACGATACCAATACCCAATCTACAACGTTTTCTTCATAAGCATCTTCGTCCCATTCAGTGCCTTCAAGCCCGCCATAATTCCAAGGAGCGATATTATATGGCTGCCCTGCAGTTGTAGCTTGGTTCATTCCGGGCTGCCTTTGTCCGGGCAAAAGTTGGAGTTCGGTATTGAGTGTGGTACTCATTTCGTCTTCTTCCGGGTCATAATTTCCTTGAAGATATACACCAAGTTCGATGTCTACACATTGACTTTCACAAACTTCGGCAGTGAGAATAATGGGATTGCTTAATGCCTCGCCGCAGGGCGTTTGAATGACACAATTATAAAGACCGGGTTCGGTCACATTAATCATGTGGCTTGTTTCGCCATTTGACCAGAGATAACTGCTACCAATACGCGGCACCGACAAATCTACTCCCATACCATCACAAGGAATCATCTGACTTGTTGCTAAAATAGAGACCGTTCCCGAAAAATCATCGGGGCTGGTTTGTTGAGTCAATTTCACATCAATCATCTGAATATTATCATCTTCATTCTCCTCAAGAATCTGATTGAGTGGGTCTACTTCCATGATTAGCTTGTATGTGCCATTACACATACCCTCGGGAAGTGTGATAAGCATACCATCAATATTGTAATAGTAAATATCTGTATGCCCTACGCTAATCCCTTGATTATCAGCTTCACAAGAATATGCTCCGCCGCCCAAACCAAAATTGGGGATATTGTCGGCATCAAGGATAGTCCCTTCTTCGTCGCGGCAATCGCCGGGAATTTCTTCACAATTGTCAATATCCGCAAGGCAGAATCCCATCTTGGTTTGTTCGCCGACAATGGGCCAATTGAGTGGATTAGGCTCATTTGGGTCTTCGATGCGAATGGTATAATAATTCCAACTATCCACGTGCATGTGCAGATGGATAGGGTGGAAGGTCATAAAACCGGCATAGCGGTCTTCATAACTGATATCTGCACCGGATTTTTTATAGATTCTTTGCTTGATAAGTTGCTTTGGCAGGCTGCCATCAGGACAAAAAGTGATTGGCATATTGAACAAAGTATCTACGCCGCACACAAAAGTATCGGTGGGAATTACGCGCAAAGGACCATGACCAATATTTGGCGTAGAGGCTGAAATACGCAATGCACCCGGAAATTCGGGACGCAGTACGGGGTCTTGTAATATATCCTCAGAAAGAACAATGTTGGGCAATAAGAAACACTCGTCACTTTCATCTTCACAGGCACAGCCCGAAGCATTTTCTAAGGTACAATCTTGTGAAAAGGCAATATCGGAAAATAGTAGTAGTAGTAATACAGGCAAGGCAAACTTCATGACTTTTTACAGATAATTTTGCTTGATTTAAAATTGAATTTGCAATATTTTTACTTAAAATATTGTTAATTAGTAATTTATAAAAGTATAAAATTTTAAATATTACGCAAGAATAATATTTAGGAAATTCTCCCCTTTACAAGACGTAAATTAAATGAATTGGGTGGGCAGGTGATGAAAATATTTTCATCAATTTTTCTTATAGATGTGTTCGCCAATTTTGTCCCGATAATTATCGGGATGAATGAAAAATTCAGAATTGGCAAATATATTATATACTAATTTAATATTTAAAATAATGTCATTTCCATAAGCGCATTTTTAAATGTATTATTATTAATTTGAAAACAAAATTAACGTGAATAGTATGTGTTTTTTATTGAATTTTATAAATATAAATTAAAAACAATATTCACATAAAAAAACAAATTAATACACATTTAATTTTAATTAAAATAAAAAAAATAATCGCTTATGGAAATGACATTAACAATAAAAATTATTATAAAAAAAATATGTATAATTCGTCTTCTATCACGCTAATTTGGTATTTACAAAAATCGTCAAAGAAGAGTAGTGTTCGAGTAAAGTATGGAATAGTTGCAAGGCGAATATTTTTATAAAATGCGGAAATTTGATGACCAAAATACTCACTTTCAATAAAGAAATTCGCCTTGCAACTCTCGTTTTGCATTAATCATACTTTAATCGAACACTATCCAAAGAAGCATTTTATCCTTACTTAGGGACTCTTGATGAAATACCATTATTTTCGAACCAATAGGCTTTATCTGCTCCGCTGACATCGCCATTTAGATTGTAGTCGGCGGCTTTGTATTGGTCAAATTCTCCATTATCATTAAACCAAATTACTTTATCATTGCCTGTAATATCGAAACTGGGAACATCCATCTGGTCGCCATCACCGGCATACATCACCCATGTACCATCGGCGAGTTGTTTTTGTCCAAAACCTGCACCACCACGATAGCTGTCTGATGTCGTAAAATCGTGACTCAATAGACCTCCAGCAATCGGGATAGCTGCCGGTGTCATAATGCCCATATGATTGCGATGCTGCACGACGATGTACACCGCATTGGCAGAACCAAAATCAAGTGAACAACGCATCGGAAAATCTATGCTGCCATCTTGACGAAGCAGGGCAGCAGTCATACCTATTTCAGAAGATTTTTCTATGCCTGTTCGGAACGAGACGAGTAGCCAATCAAGAGCATCAGCAGGATAATCGCTGTCTGTCCAGCCATCACCTTCTGTGCCGGAGTAATTCCAGGGGGCTATGCTGTACGGTTGTCCGGCAGGTGTAGGAGATACGATGGTACTCAGGGGCGTTTGTCCGGGCAATAAGCCGCGTCCGCTCAAGCCATTGAGCATTTGTCCGGTAGTGGCATCATAAGGTCCCTCCATTTTCACGCTCAATTCAATATTCATACAATCTTCCCTTTTTACCAAAAACAAACCTTCGCTAATATTACTAATGGCAATGATACCACTCTCAAAATAAGGATAATTGCTCCATGAACCGCTAAAACTGGCACCATTGCCGGCAGGGTAGGTGTCGAAGTAAGCGACTTCTTCAAGATTGCCGTTTGCCACATCACTTATATCTATAATACGGAGTCCTGCCCGATAGTTTGATTGATAAGCATAATTGCCGTTGATATAGAGATTGTGGTCTATGGCAGCTGTGCTAGATTCGTAAAAGCCCATATAAGTCGGCACATCCAAATTGCGTACATCCCATATATGTGTACGGGTATTGTGTCCGTTTTGTGACTCGTCGAGTTCATCATTCATCAGAAAATATTGGTGGTCGGGTGTAAGCCAGCCTTGATGAGCGTAACGCCTGCCTGTATATTGGCTCGAAGCGATTAATTGCATATCGTTTTTATCGCCGACATCCACGATAACAAAGCCCATAGCACCATTGGAATTGAAGCAAATTTCGGTGTTTGCATAGTCGGTATCCGGTCCGGTATAATTGACACAATGGGCATCGTGCGTATATCCCGATGTACTATAACAACCTGCATAACGCGGCAACAAAGGGTCACGAATATCAACGACTATCAGCCCGCCACTACACAAATTTGAACCAACTAAGTAAGCAAATTCGGAATCTTCATTGATAACAATATTGTGCGTACCACCAATCGAACCACCAATGCCCGTATCTTCAAAATGAGCAGATTCGGAAAATGTCACAGGAGGGGTGGTGACAGCATCAAGTTGGTTGAGGTCAAAAATCTGCATTCCGTGACCGCCTGCTTCACTGACGACAAAAGCGTAATTTTTGTGTACCTTGATGTCGCGCCACGAAGAACTTCCGGTATGCGAAGGCAAATTGCCCACATAAACCGGATTGAGCGGGTCGCTGATGTCAATAAAAGATGTTCCGTTGGTGCGTCCCGCCAAGACGTATTCTTTGCCCGATACCGGGCTTGTCCAGCCCCAAATATCGTTGCCATTGCCGCCGCCTATATCTCCCGAAGGCATATGAGAGAGGAGATTGATACCATTGCAGGGGTAGATGCCCGCCATGCCGTTGATGCAGTTCGTTTGTGCATAAATGCTCGCCTGAAATGCAAAGAATATCGCAAAGTATGTCGCTTTTTTCATAATATAAAATTTATTCATTTGAAACCTGAATCCAAGATAATTCAGTTGTTTGATAAGTATTTACTTAATTAGAACATCATTACCTCTCTCAAAAGTTGTAAATTGATAAGATATATTCAAATAAATAGCGATAAAAATAAGCAAATCAGGACAGGGCATTTTATAAGATTTTGTTTTTGGATGTCACAGAGAGGATAGGGGAAATAAGAGGTATTTGGGGCTATAGTTTCGGGGTACTACGATTTTTAGGTTCTTTGACAATTTTTGCATTTTTTTAAATGTAAAATGTAAAACACAAAATATAAAATGTAAAAGTGCTTGTAGTACGCACACAAATTATTATGTTTTTTACTTTTTAATAATTGAAAATCAATAACATAAGTAATATTTCACGCTCACTCGCGTCCTACAACTTTTACATTTTACATTTATTACTTGCGTTTCGCTTATTTTGAAGTGAGAAAATGAAATTTGTTTTATGATTATCAGCGATTTAAAAATTAGACAATAATTACATTCAATTAATTTTAAATTTAAATTAATCAAATGTAACCAAGATTAATTTCAATATTATTTTTCAAAAACAAATTTAAATGTATAAAAATTTGATTATCAATTAATTATAAATAATTTATTTTTTATAAAATAATAATTTCAAATGTTTTTTTCTCAATTCAAAATCCCCGAAACGCAAGTTATTATTTTACATTTTACATTCATTCAAATTTCTCTTTTTGCAAAAATTGTCAAAGAACCGATTTTTAAAATTGTTATCGGGCAGGTTTTGTTGTTGTTGAATTGATACGTAAAACGATTTTGTAAATCGTTCTACAAGAAGGTGAATCAGGTTTCATGCACCTCAATTCTATCTGTGTAAATTTCGATACAACGCGGCTTAGATTCAAATAATTCAACTATCCAATCCAAGTGAGTTTCCAAGATAGAAATGAGTTGACGAGTAGAGAGATTACCGAGATTCACTTTGATAAGTCGGGCAGGAGTATTTTCTATGAAATGGCTGTTTTTGAAATCACTGTCTTTTGAAATGACGGTGTATTCGTATTCGTCTGCATAGGCACAGATGTCTTGGTCTGTACTTGTGTCACCGTCTAAAATATCATTGACGTGTACTGCTTCTATGTCATTTGATTCAAAGAAACGCACAATCTTGAAAGCGATATGTACATCACATAATACTTTCATCATCAAGCAGCTATGCTAATACTTTGTCCCGAAACTAATAATTTTGCATACTCCAAACTTGCCTGAATGTCCTCTTTTTCCAACTCAGGGTGGTCTTCAAGAATTTCTGCGACAGTCATTTCCGACATCAACATATCTAACACGACCTCAACAGGCCAACGCATCCCGCGTATGCAAGGCTTTCCATGGCAGATATTTGGGTTAATGGTGATTCGATCGCTGTATTTCATGTGTTTTCTTTTTTCAAAGATAAGGAATTTTGAGCGAAAGTGATACAAATTTATACCACTTTGGATGTATTAACATTTCGTCAGAAAACAATATAAGTTCATTTTTTAGAATGAATCTGACGAAAAAGTTATTAACATCTCCATAAAATAAGCGAGATTTGCATACAAAAAAGTTGACTTATCCTAATAATTGATTTACTTTTGCAGAAATTACAACAAAAAGTTTAAAACAAATTATGCAGAACGGAATTTTTATAAGTCTCAAAATAGATTTCAAAACATTATTTTTTATAATGCTTTTCTTGTGGCTATCGTGGATTTTATATGAATTCGTTTTTAACAATAAAAATACTCATTTAGCCTTTGATAATGGCTCTCATTCTATAAATAAGCCAAATACTACTTCGGAAGAAAGTAACAATCAGGATATTGAAAAAATAATCTTAAGTAAAATCAAATACTTCAAAGAGGAACTTATAATCACATCAGATACTGGAAGAAAGTTTGAACTGGAAAAAGAACTGGAAAAATTGAGAGCACAGTTAAAGGAGATACGCAATTAATTTGAGGAATTTTGTACTTTTTTAAATTGACAAGTCTATCTAACCACAAAAAATAAATCTACAAGGCTAAACCAGCCGTCACGTTTTCCTATCTTTGCCCCACTCCGTACCGACGACTTTAGCCGTCGTGTCTAAGTTACCTGACGGCTAAAGTCGTCAGTACGGAATCAAATCAAAAATCACACAATCAAAAATCAGTCAATGACTTCTGCTGAAATACGACAAAAATTTCTGGATTACTTTGAATCGAAAGGACATAAAATTGTTCCTTCCGCGCCTATCGTTTTGAAAAACGACCCGACATTGATGTTCAATAATTCGGGCATGGTGCAATTCAAGGATTATTTTTTGGGCAATAAAATCGCTACCGACAAACGTGTGGCAGACACCCAAAAATGCCTACGTGCATCGGGCAAACACAATGATTTAGAGGATGTTGGGGTGGATAGCTACCACCATACGATGTTTGAGATGTTGGGCAATTGGTCTTTTGGCGATTACTTC
>CALCMV010000175.1 GCA_937967535.1 uncultured Saprospiraceae bacterium | reverse complement strand
ACCTAAGGGCTACCTTTACTTTGCGATTTTCTTTTCTATGGTCGTCGAATTTCTCAATATGCGTCTGCGTAAAAAATCGAAAGATGTGGTGCAATTGCATGATGTGAAAGAGGAAGCTGCGGAAGCAGGGTTGCTTGATTGAGAGAAGTCACAACATAATTTAAAAACAATATTTTGGTAAGTTTAGAATTATAATTGACATTTTTTTGAAATGTAAAATGTAAAATAATAAATGTAAAATGTAAATTTGTAAGACGCGAGCGGGCGCGAGACCTTTTTTATTTTGTTGATTTTTAACTTTTTAAACAATGAAAAAATAATATGTATTGTGCATGTACTACTAGCACTTTTACATTTATTATTTATTATTTTACATTTTACATTTTACATTTTACATTTTACATTTTACATTTCAAAAAAGTGTCAACTACTTTTACAGCAGATTTAAACATACCAATATTTTACAAAAAAAAATTATTACTCACTTAACAGCTAAAGCAGTCATTACGGAATTTCCGTTCAATCTGCAAAGCCGTTGGTACAATTAGCATGGCAAAAAAGCGCATATCACGCAAAAAGAAAAAAGGCATCTTCTCACAGTTGTCCTTCAAATTTGATTCAAAAGATGAACGGATATGGAAGATATTCGGTTTGCTCTTCGTCTTGGTATCTTTGTATTTGTTTATTGCCTTTACTTCGTACCTATTTACTTGGGAGGCAGACCAAGATGTAGTACTCAACCGCCAATGGAATATCCTTTTTGATACCGATGCAATGCTCGAAAATTGGTTGGGCAGACTCGGTGCGATTGTGTCGCATCAGTTTTTTTATATGTGGTTTGGGATTGCTTCGTATATCGTTGTGTTTATGTTTTTTGTGACGGGTGTGAGTTGGATGCTCAATCGCCCTTTGAATCGTTTTTATAAGACTTTTCGTTTTTCGTTTTTCTCCTTATTGTGGTTGTCTTTATTATTGGCTTTCCTGTTTGTAGACCCGGGTGTGATTACGCAATCCCGCTTTCCGTGGGGCGGTGCTTTCGGACAGGCAATGAGCAATTGGTTGGGTGCATTTTTGGGGCAAATCGGGATGATTCTGTTCCTCCTATTTACGATTTTTGTGATTTTTGTATGGCGATTTAATCCTAATTTTAATGAACTGAGTCGCGAGCGTTTTGCATACCAATTTAAAAAATTAACGGGTTTTAATATTGATAATTTATTTAAGAAAAATAAAAAAACACCACAAGCGGAAACCTTGAGTGAAGGCGTAGTTTTGGAAGAAGAATCGGCGGAGGGCTTGCGTCCTTCAAGTGAAAAAAAGAAACTCAAACCCATCATTGGCAGAGTCATCAAACCGGATGGCGAAGTCATTGAACCGGAAATCACAGACGGACAACTCGCCTTTAATTTGGGAGATACCAAAAAACAGGAAAAACCAAAATCTCTCAGCGAAGGCGCAGAGTTGGAAATTGAAGCCCCTAAGCCCGTTGTCGTCATTGACGATGATGATGGCATTGTACCCACCGCATTTGACGAAACAAAAAAACTGAACGTCGAAAAAGATAATATTGACCACTCCGAACCCTACGACCCGACTTTGGATTTGCCTTCCTTCGAATCGCCCGTACTTGCGCTCTTGCGTAATTATGACGACCAAAAAATCGAGGTAGACCGCGCCGAGTTGGAGCGCAATAAAGACCAAATCATCGAAACCCTCCTGAATTATAAAATCGAAATTGTCAAGATAAAAGCTACTATCGGACCTACCGTTACGCTCTACGAAATCGTACCCGCGCCCGGTGTCCGTATTTCCAAAATTAAAAATCTTGAAGATGATATTGCTTTGAGTTTGGCGGCATTGGGGATTCGTATTATTGCACCAATTCCGGGCAAGGGAACTATCGGTATCGAAGTTCCGAATAAGAACAAGCAGATAGTTTCGCTCAAAGAGGTGTTGGCATCCGAAAAATACAAACGCGCCAAGATGGATTTGCCGATTGCGCTTGGCAAAACGATTACCAACGAGGTCTTTGTGGCAGATTTGGCGAAGATGCCACACTTGCTGATGGCAGGTGCTACGGGACAAGGTAAATCGGTGGGTATCAACACGATAATCATGTCGCTGCTGTACAAAAAACACCCATCGCAACTCAAACTCGTCTTGGTAGACCCCAAAAAAGTCGAACTCTCGCTATACAATAAACTCGAAAAACATTTTCTTGGATTTTTGCCCGGCGAGGAGGAAGGTATCGTAACCGACACCACGAAGGTAGTCAGTACGCTCAACTCCCTCTGCATCGAAATGGATGAACGCTACGATTTGCTCAAAAAAGCAGGCGCACGTAACATCCGCGAGTACAACGAAAAATTTACCGCCCGACGACTCAATCCGAATAAAGGGCATCGTTTTATGCCTTTTATCGTCTTGGTGATTGATGAATTTGCGGATTTGATAATGACGGCGGGCAAGGAAGTAGAATTGCCAATTGGTCGTTTGGCGCAGTTGGCGCGTGCAGTCGGGATTCACCTGATTATTGCTACGCAGCGTCCTTCGGTCAATATTATTACGGGGGTAATTAAGGCAAATTTTCCGGCACGAATGGCATTTAAAGTCACCTCAAAAATTGACTCGCGCACGATTCTCGACGGCGGCGGTGCCGAGCAACTCATCGGGCGCGGAGATATGCTACTTTCTGTTGACGGGAAGATGGTGCGTATACAATGCGCCTTCGTAGATACGCCCGAAGTGGAACAAATCATTGATTATATCGCCGACCAAAATGGCTACCCCGAACCGTTTTACTTACCCGAATTTGGGGCAGAACTCGATGGCAGCGAAGGCAAAAAAGGCATTAAAATCGAAGACCTCGACTCTATGTTTGTGGATGCCGCACGTACCGTTGTGCAAAATCAACTTGGCTCTACTTCCATGATTCAACGCCGCCTGAAACTCGGCTACAATCGCGCCGGACGTATCATGGACCAAATGGAATCGCTCGGTATCGTAGGTCCGAGTGAAGGCTCTAAAGCGCGTGAAGTGCTGATTTATGATGAAATGGAGTTGGAGAAGTATTTGACGCAATTGGGGTTAAAGATGTAAACCAAATCACTATATTATCAAATTCCCTTATTAACTTCTGCCAAAATGTCACTATAATATTCTTGTCTCAACCAATTATGGCATATTTTTGTTAGTTATGTAAGTGTTCTTTTCAATGGAATAAAGATTGCAACTTTATTGCAAATAAAATTTAAAAGTACACTCTATCTTAAAATAACATTATGAGTAATTATCATGTTTTTGAAAATAATCAATATGTCAACTTATTCTATGAATGGAAGACACAATACGGCGAAAAGACCTTTAAGTCAAAGGTAAATGAACTTATCAAAATGTTTCATCCTGACCATAATCCTAACTGTGAGAAATCTCAAAATGAAACTCGATTGATAATAGAAGCGAAAAAAATGATTAACACCCCAGAAATATTTATGGATATTACTACATACAGGGAAGCTACAAGCATCAAAAATGTGGAGGACTTGGAAATGGAACTGCAAGAGCAAATAAACTCAAGGCAAGAGCAAACAGCAAAATTTGCTTTTACATCTATCCTAACTGCTTTACTTCTTAGCAATAAAAGAACTTCTAACAAACAAAGTCGTAGGAGATATTCTCGTCGAAGAGGTAGATGCTAAAAACCTCAACTATGAAAATGAAATATGGTCATAATGGAAAGACACAAATAGAACCATTCAAGGGTGGTAAAGAGCAGTGCCAAATTTGTGGCGGAAGTATGACTGCCCATTGCGGCGACATAAGACGTCATCACTGGCATCATGATAGTTCTTGTGATAGTTGGTATGAACCAATGACTGACTGGCATATTGATTGGCAAAATAGATTTCCAGAAGACTGGCGCGAAGTCGTAAGAATTAAAAACCAAGAAAAACACGTAGCAGATGTTTTTACAGACAAAGATATAGTTATTGAATTTCAACATTCATTCATACCAACCGATGAAATTAGAGAACGTGAAGCCTTTTATGAAAATATGATTTGGGTTTTGGATGCCAGAGAATTTTCTGGGCGTCTGATAATTACAAGTGATGTAAATACCAAAAAGCGAGAACTCGACAAAGAAAAAAGAAATGATTTAAGGAATGCGGAACTTTCAATAACCCAAAACATCTACAATCAAATAGATAATATCAGAAAAATAAAACAAAGTATAGAAAATAATAAAAGTCAAATTCACATACTTTCTTCAGAAATATCGAAATTATTGGATATAAAAAATAATGAGTCAAATTACATCGAAAAAAACATCATAGAATCATGGTTGAGTGAAAAACAAAATTACTCGGCTTTCAACCCTCTAAATCAACTGCTTCGCGAAATAGAGCCTGAATTTAAAGCACAAATTCAATCGGTATCATCAACTATATCCACATTGGATAATAATTTACAAAGAAAGTCTGCTCTTTTAAAACGAGTAAATAACCGACCTGATGTCGTTATCATTGACAAAACGCTAAAATTAATCGATTATGAAAAAATTAACACGGATAATTATCACAAAGTATTTGCAATAGAGAAAAAGAATAAAGATACCTTATTTGATAATCAAAGAGAAGTTATCCAATTTAAAAACGAGTCTGATATTGAATTATTTCAATTCAAGAAAGAGAATTATGAATTTGGATATGATGCAAGAGAATTAATTGAACGCTTAACATCAGAAATCAGTGATTTAGAAAACTCATTAGATTCTTCAAAACAGAAATTACGCACACTAAAAATCAATATCAAAGAAAGATTAAATGAATACATTGAGCAGAAGACAAAACAATTAAAATTTGAAAAAACCGAAATTGAAGATAAAATTATTGAATCGAAAAATTCGCTTCAAAATGCTGAATTAGCTCTTGAAAAATTGAAACAAAACAAAGACAAAGACTTGGCAGAGTTGTTAGAATCAATTGAAATAGAATATAAACAATCGAGGGGCTTTGTCCTGAAAAAACATAAAGGCAATTATTCATTTACTTGGAAAAATGAACGAAAATCTTGGAGAACAGCTGAATGTCAACTATTTTTTGACATAGGAAAAGGCTACTTATTTGAACGAATATCGACTAATCAGCTCAAAAAAATCTCAATTGATGAGTTTCTAAGATTTCATTTAAAAACTCCGATTTCAGCATGAATAGGACTTTACTTTCTTTTCAAAAAACATTAAATTTGTACAACATCAATGGCAAAAGACAAATATCATTATCTCGTAAAAGAGGCACTTATTGAAGAAGGGTGGACGATTACACACGACCCGTACCGTATGAAGGTAGATGCGAAATGGGAAATTGATTTTGGTGCAGAAAAATTGATCGGTGCAGAAAAAAATAATAAAAGAATTGCTGTTGAAGTTAAATCATTTTCAAAGGCATCATTCTCCAATGAATTTCATGGAGTTATAGGTCAGTATTTTAATTATCTAATTAATTTGGAAGTTATAGATGCAGATAGAGTACTTTATCTTGCAGTTCCTTTGAGTGTTTGGGAAGAGGGGTTTCAATTGGAAAGCATTCAGTATTCAATTGAACGAATGAAAGCAAATATTATTATTTATAATGTTGAATCAAAAAAGATAGAAAAATGGATACCATACAATCAAAAATAGTCAAGAATCAAAAAGCCCTTACCGAATATATCACGAAATTGGCAGAAGAACGCAATAATGAAATCAATAATAACATGACGTATCAAGCTATCATTGATACAAAAAATAATCATTTCCAGTTAGTTGAAATTGGTTGGATAAATAGTCATAAATTCAACTATTGCGTACTGATGCACATGGACATCAGCCCTGAAACAGGCAATATCTGGGTACAACGCAATCGCACCGAAATATTGATTGATGAAGATTTAGCAAAATATGATATTCCTAAAAAGCATTTTGTGCTTGGTTTTCGTCCACCTTATGTGCGAGAAGATACAGATTTTGCAGTGGCATAGTGCCGTCAAGTTGAAAGCCTTACAAATCGAGTAGGATAACGGCTCCCGTTAAATCTTATTCGTAATATTGATGCAAGTTGGTTTTCACTAACTCCATGTTATACAAACCTTGCTGTGCAAGACAAACAAAAAAAGAGACTGCCCGTAGGCAGCCCCTCTTCTATAGGAACAGTGGTATTGCATATTTGAAGGAATGGGACTCTTTGCAATGCTTAAATTAATGTGTTCGCCAATTTTGTCCCGATAATTATCGGGATGAATGTAAAAATATTTAATTTATTAATTTTTAATTATCAATAAAAAACAAAGTAAATTTTAAATTAATTTGTCATTCAAAATTTGGCGAAGACATTGTCATATTCAAATAGTTTTTCTCATTTAGAGTAAGTTAAGTAATTATGCTTCAAGCAAAAAATCAAAATTAAGAGGACATCCGCAAGATGTCCTCTATGCTTATAAAAACAAGGTCGGTTAATTCACAGTTTCTTATCGGAGAAAATTTAAATTTAAGCCTCCTTCGGAGGCATAACCAACATTGCAAATTTATCGACAACATGTTGGTTTCAAAAAATTACTAAGTACCAAATTTGAGCGTATTAATCTCAATTCAGCTACCGGATATCCGAGTTTCGAAATTCATTCGTTCTATCCAGTTTATCTTTGTATATAATTGCCATAGCAGATATGTTTTGGCAAGTATCCAAATGCTCTACAAAACAAAATTTTCGATAAGTATCCCATCCGTTAGTATTGTATATCATGGCTTTTTGACTTCCATTAGAGTGATTTGCAATATATCCTACATTCTGCATACAAGTCTTTTTTGAGTTCGCCATTCTTTATTCATTATTTTTAATGAGAACAAAGAGCGCAAACCTTCTATTTTTTAATAAATTCACGTATTATTTTGCGGTTTCCTTCTTCTATTTGAATCATATACAAACCTTGTGGGAGTGATTTGATGTCAAATTCTACATTATCTTGAAATGCAGGATTGAAGGTTTTTTGTTGGATAAATTGTCCTTGCATAGTCCTTAATATGACCGTGCCTTTTTCGCCTTGATTCGCTTCAAATTCGATATTTATATTGATTCTGTCTGTTGCCGGATTTGGAAAGACATCTATACTGTGATTTTCTTCTTGAATAATATGGAAATTTGCCACATTATCATCATCATCATTGGTCGAATGAACTGCACTCAATGTCGGCATTGATGTACCATCTATGCTGCTAGGTTCTTCGCCTGAATTGACAATATTTGTCGGTTGATAATAAATGATTAATTTGGGAGAAGCCTCTATCGAACCTTCATATGATTCAGCTACCCGTTTACCCATTCCCTCTATGAGAATAGTAATCGGACTACCTAATCCATCCCAAGCGTTGTTACTGACAATTTCTTGCACAATTCCTGCAATATCAGGTGTGCGTTGTGCAGTCATAGACTCCCCTACAGTATTCCATGTCGGCGGATTCCATATGGTTGATACAGCTGTTTTTGCCCTTGAAGAAATATCGTAAGGCGTACTGTTGAATGGTGCCGAATTGCCATCCGCTTCGCCGTAGATTTCCAATGTACCGGAGTCATTGCGTGTTTCGTCTACTGTAAATTGTACAAAAGCACTATCAATAAGCGTCCCCGGAGCTATGAAAATATTGTCAAAACGCAAACCAATTACCTGATTTCCGGTCATTCTGCGGTCATAGGTCAGTTCTAAATCAGAACTGTTCAAATCTACTTTGCCGTTTGTTCCTCTTTCTTCGGCATCGTCATTAGCTGTCATAATAGGAACTTCGATAAGAGCAGAATTGATAGCCGTACGCTGTCCGGCACAACCACAATTTCCATCCGTTGTGTCATCTGCTGTTGTTCCGTCGCCATCATCGCATGGGAGTCCTTGTTGCGGACAGCTATCTAATGTGTACCTAACGATGAGTTGGGGGGCATCACCCGGACTACCATTGTTGGATTCGGCTACACGCTGCCCTGTACCGTCTATTTTGATAAGCATAGCACTCGAAGCACTATATCCGTTTCTGCCTACAATTTCTTGTATAATACTGCGTATATTGGGCGTGCGTTGAGCCGCACCTTTATTTCCGGTTGTCCATGAAGGAATAGTCCAAAACACAGAGCTATTTGTTTCGGGGCGATTGCTAAGGCTGTAATTTGTGTTAGAAAAAGCAGCGGCATCGTCGGCGGCTTCGCCTGTGATGATGGCTGTAGTAGCCACATTATCCGATTCATCTGCCGCAAATTGAATGTAAGCATCAATTATCATCGCACCTTGCGGAATATTTATTCCGTTGAAGCGCATACCTATTGTTTGTTCGCCTCTATTATTGTCTGTGCCAATTTCGAGGTCGCTACTGTTGAAATACATTTCACCGTTATTATCAATTTCTTCGACATCATCATCACCATGAGTTATCATTGAATTAGCGGTAAATTCTTGCCCAAATTGTACTGTAATCATTGCAACACTTGCTATGGATTGACCGCCATCGTCGTCGATGGCAACTGCATGTATAAGATAAGTTCCCTCCATCGGTGGTTGCCAATAAACGAGATAGGGAAATTGATCGTCAACTTCATAGCTCACCCCATCGACAAAAAATTTGACATGTTGTACATTGCCATCTGCATCCTCTGCATCAGCAGTCAATTCGATAACATCAAAGGGCGTAAAAGTCGCTCCGTATTCGGGCGATGTCAAGAGTACTTCAGGCAAAAAATTATCAATACTTACCGAAATGTTTACAGGAGCCGAAGCCCTTGTAGCGCCTCCATTGTCGGTGGTAATAGCTATAATCTCATAATCGCCCAATTGATTGAAAGCATAAGGCATCTGATAAGGTGCGTTGGTATCTTCACCTACAAAAGCACCATTTACAAAAAAGTCAACTTTGGTGATTATACCATCGAGGTCACTGGCATTTGCTTGAATAAATAATGTTTGGAATGAGGTCAATAAATCGCCATCAATCGGTTCTGTGATAGAGATAGAGGGAGGGAGGTTGGGTCCGACCTGTATGTATATCGGCTGCGAACTGTTCAAGCAGCCACCATCGTCCATAGCTACTGCAACTACTTCGTACAAGCCATCCTGATTAAAATCATAAGGTATGCTAAAATTGGGTGTTGCATCTATGCCGATAGATTGTCCGTTTACAAAAAACTCTACCTGTGTTACCGTTCCGTCAGAATCAGAGGCACTTGCATTGATAGTCAATGCCGCAGCCGAACCAATTATCAAGCCATCCGAAGGCGAAGTAATCTGTACCGTAGGACAATTGTTGGGAATATTCGCTATGATATTTACCGGATTGGAGGTGCTTTGGCAACCATTATTATCCGTAGCCACTGCCGTTATCGTATGCGCTCCGTTATTTAAAGTATAATTAATTTGATAGGTCGTACCATTTTGTGCCTGCCCTGTCCCCAATAAGATACCATCAATATAAAATTCAACATCAGTGATATTGCCATCAAAATCGGTGGCATTCGCCTCAATCTGAATCGTACCGGGCGCATTATAAGTCGTACCCGGAGTAGGGTTGGTAATTTCTATTTCGGGGCATACATTGGGAAATGAAGAAGCCGTAGTGAATGACCAGTAATCCGTCCAGCCACTACCATCATTGACCCTCCAGCAATATTCTGTATCTTCCTGAAGTACTCCGGCGGGAATGGTATATGAATTGCCCGTTGTAGAAGCCGTATGCACAGTTGATTGAATATCAATCGGGTTAAGATTCAAATTTGGATTTTGAAAAATAAAAAGCTGATTCGGTTCACTGACAATATACAAGATTCCATTATTGTCTATCGTAACACCTTCCGGTTGTGGAATGGCATTGTTCAATGTACCATTTGCACCATTCGAATTGAAAGAAATGCGGCTAACCTCATTACAATTTTCATCTGCCTCTACCAATGCCAGACTTTCGTGGCTCAACAAAAGCGTGTGGTCACTTACGTCCAACTCATCAAGACCACTCGTTCTTCCCAAATAGTCCAAACCCGCTATATCACCAAAACCAAAGGGATTGAGTATCATATTGCAGGGCGCATCTATCGAGGAAAGTACCGTAGGGAAGGAGGTCGGAGCCAAGAATGAATAAAAACCTTTTGGTGTTTTTTCCTTTACCGTAAGTAGCCTATCGGCAAGGGGGTCGTAAGAAACCCCTTCCAAACCCTGATTATTATTCCATGTACCGGGCAACTGTACGTAATCTGCATTGCTATACAATATCGTAGTAGTATTGGGAGTAATATCAAAAAAGGTAATTCTGCCCCGACGCTCTTCCGACACCGCATATCGCGTACCCGAAATATGTACGATACCCTCTGTATCATTAAAACCCGACAAGTAGATAGTTCTCAAAATGCTTCCCGAAAGATCCGTTTCGTATATCGTCGTATTTCCATTCTCTACCATAAATAAAGTATTGGTTAATGGATTGTACGTGACACCTGAAAGGTCATCAGGAATAGCAGAAAGTACTGTCGGTCCGCTAATTAGTTCGTATTCGTCAAGATTGATTGACCCAAATTCGGCGTTGGCATCTACGGTGCAATTAACAATCTCAATATCAACATTACCATTCGTTCCGCTCCACTGCAATTCTACCGGAATATCAACATTCAAAGATTGATTGGTAGGTGAAATCGGTGTGATTGTACTCGAAATCCCTACAAAATTGGCAGGAGTCGCCAAAACCGTACTCAAGCTAAGGATAATGGATAAAATGGTGATTTTTAGTTTAAAATCTGACATATAAAAAGGTAAAAGGCTGTTAGAATTAACTATTTATTTACCGCAATGTAAACGGTAAGCAGACTTTACACATTCAATTTATTCGCCAAGTGTGACTGAATATATTAAATTTATTTTAGATGTCTTAAATCTCAAAAATCCTTTTAAAAACATCTGAATCACCGATTTGAAGGTTTTTTTAGACCTATTTTTATTTATATATAATAATAAACTTATGATTTATTTATTTTTTTATAAAAAACTAAAAACCAATTTACACGTATCACTTAATAATAATATCACACAATCACGTTAAAAATAATTTTAATTTAAATAAGCATTAAAAAAAGGATTTTATTAAAATTAATTTTAATATCAGAAAAAAATTATTGCCCCCAAAAAGTGTGTTTTTTCGCATATTTGTGACGTGAGTTATTTGGAAAATGAGCTATTTCCTAAGATTAAGTTTAAGTTTATCCCGTACAGTTGTCGGGAAAGTTTAAGTTTAAGATTAAGATTAAATATTTAGCACTGAATAAGCGTACATTGACATTCTCATTTTCATTGACATTGATATTTTCATTCTCATTGAAATTGATATTGACATTAAAAAAAGCCTTCCCAAAAAAATCGGGAAGGCTTATTTATTCCTTCTTTAATAGGAATATTGCAAACAAATGAGTGCTTTGAGAGTATAACACTGCAAGTTATTCCGCTTTAATAAATTTTTGTACTTCTGTTATCCAATTTTCACCTTGAACTCTTAGGAAATACGTTGTACTTGTCTGCAAATCAGTCGTTTCAATCGTCAGAAGATTTGCACCTTCGGTGATAGAAATGGTTTGTTCGCTGATTGTTCTACCCATTTTATCAATGATATAGGCTTGTACTTCGCGTTCTGTACTTGGAATCATCATTTGAATAAACAATTGGTCTACAACAGGATTCGGATACACATCCGTAATCGTCACACTTCCCTCAAAACAAGTGGATTTTATTACAATAATACTCGAATAATCGTATGTACCATCCAAATCCACAATTTTGAGGCGGTAATAATTCACCGGTTTGATATTTTTATCTGTATAATCGTAACTTGCGCCGATAGCCGTATTACCCCTAGCCTCTATTTTTGAGATAGCTTGGAAATTGATACCATCGTAGCTTCCTTCGATGTCAAAATGACTAAAATTGGTCTCGGTGGCTGTCTCCCATTTCAATTTGATGGTACAGTGATTGTCAAATCCCGTAAACTCTTTCAACTCAACGGGAAGTCCTGTCTCACCACACACCTCACTTTCATCTATAAAATCAGGAATACCATCGTCATCTGTGTCAAGCAAAGTACAAGTCAAAACGCCGGAATCGGGGCTGGTTTCTACGCCATCTGCCAAGCCGTTTTCGCCAAAAGGACCCATCACTATGCCATCGTCATCAGGATCCAGATTGTGGCAAGCTTCGGCAGCATCCATGCAACCGTCATTATCCGAGTCAGGGTCCAGAAAATCAGGAATACCATCACCATCTGTATCAACAGGCAAACAGGTTTCAAAATTAGAAACAGAGAAAGACCCCCCTTCGCTGATTACACCACTTCCCACAGCAAAATCGTAAAAGATAATTTCGATTTCATTTACGGGTTCCGGAAAACAAATTCTGATACCGCCTCTGTCAGAGTCGCTAAGATTGGCTACGGGTGGCGTGCATTGTGAGCGCCATGTATTAGCACCTTGCCAAACAGGGCAGGCAGGGTCAGGTGTGGTATTGGTCAATGCAAAATCAACTTCAGAGAGATTAATGGTTCTCCCTGCCAATTTCCCATTGACAATCACCTCGTCATTTCTATCCAAATCATTGAGCAAAAAGCACAAATCTTCGACAGGCTCAGAAAGGCGATAAGTCGAATTTAAGTGCTGTCCCGGTCCGGCTACGGTTTGGTCCAAACCTGTACGCACCGCAAAAGTAGAGCTAAGTTGCGAATTGCTGATTTCGTACTCATCCTGCATAGCACCGCCTACATACAAGGGCTCGTCCAGGGTCAATATGGCATCACCTAACATATATGGCACTTCACCATTATTGATAGATGCAGCCGGGTCGGTACTTAGATTATCTTGCTCAAAATCAATAGAAACCATGTTGTTGGCACAATCCTTTTCAACATTGTCAGGAATACCGTCATTGTCTTCGTCCAAATCAATCACGCCGACTATCCCGTCTCCGTCCACATCCGCAATGATACCATCGCCAAGGTCAGTTTGAAGACAAGCCTCCATATCAGTTATCGTAAACGAACCGCCGGCAATAAAGCCTGCTGCCTCGTTATCGTGATAAAAGACAAGTTCTAAAGCATCAACCGGTCCGGTGAATCTAAAATCCACTGCACCTTCTATGCTATTATCGAGATTTGTCCCAAAACAAATAGATTTAAACGTGTTGTTACCCATGTGTTCTGCACAAGAGTTCATGCCGGGAATGGTGTAATTTTCAGGGCTAATCGGAATTACCTCACCATTATGTATTGCATTGACGATAATTGCGTCGTGGCGGTCTATATCCAACAATCTGAAACTGAACTCTTGGAGGTCATTGGAAAAATAGAGCGTAAAATTTACATGGTCGTCTGCACCTGCTGAATTGAGCAGTCCGATATGCGGTCCTACAGAACCATTGAGGTGAAAATCATGGATAAAGTACTCATCCTCAGTAGCATTACCCGAAAAATAACGCGAAGCCAATACCCGCCCGCCTCCGAGTGTCAACTCGGCAGTATTGATATCAATAACAGGGCTTGTACTACCATCCAAACTCGTAAAATTGAGTTGGTCGGTTTGTTCGCATTGCGCTCTTAAAGAGGTGTTTACAACCGTCAATAATGCGATAATTAGCGTACACAAAACAGTAAATGCAGTGTTACTTGCCTTGCGTGGAGTCATGTGGAAAATTTTCATTTTGATAACTTGTTTTGTTTTGCAAATAAAAAATTAACAAGTGGATAACGGTGGAGAACGTGTAAATTTGAGTGTTTAAATTCCAATAAAAATCCTCATTCCCACCTCGAAATGCAGGTTTATGATGCACTTCGGTCGGAATTCTGAATTAGAAATTTAGCGTTTTGACATAGCAATACCATTAAGTATTATGGAAATACTAGTCATTAAGCAGTAGTAGTAGTAAATGTAATTACAGCCTTTTAGTGTATTGTATTTAAAAGAGGTTCTCCGATGTTTCCGTTTTTATGGTTTAGACAGGGCTTGTATAAAAAGTCACATCTATTTTTTTTATAAAAATACATTCCTTTTTCGTGTATTGCAAGGGTATAAATGTTAAAGTTTTCTAAAATAAAAATATTGCAGCTATTTTGTCCAATATTTTATTGGTCAAAAAGAAACGCATAAAAATATATTAAATTTAATTAATTTTACACGAATTAATTTTATGCAAAAAACACATGTGATACAATTTTAATTTAATTGTAACATGAATACATACTAAGCTTTGTCACTGACCATTGCTTGAGTAAACAGGCTAAACGAAAAGTCTTTTTTATAATGTGTTTTTTGAAATTGAATAATAAACCTGAGTCGGCTAACATTTTGCAAATAGTAGAATGACAGAGGATAGCATCGAGTTATTTTATTGATTATTAATTTATTATGAAAAATAAATAAAATAATTTAAATTAAAGCACAAATATACTCCTCTGCTATTTACAAAAACTCAAGCTAGTAAATTTTTCGGAAAGTCTAAAAATCAACATATTACATATTATCAAAAAAACTTTTCGTTTCCGCTAATTGAGTAAGTCTTTTTAACATAATCAAACGCATAAAATTTACTATATTTGAAGCATTATCCAATGTTCTAAACGAATACAAATAAAATGAAATACATACTGATTTTAATTTTTGCTTCTATTTCTATGTCAATTTTTGCTCAATTACCGGAGACAAATATTTATGTATTTGATATGGAAAGTTCTGCAATTCGTGATATTTATCGCTTTACAAAGCCCAAATTTATTAATGGAAATAATTTAAAAGGATACAATAATCAGCCAAAATTTGTGCGCGGTCAGTTGTATATTAGCTCTCAACGTGATGGCAAACAGACCGATATTTACCGCTTCAATCTAGACCGTCGTATGCAGACCCAAATCACCGATACGCCCGAAAGCGAATATTCTCCCACTCCAATGCCCGACGGGCAGCACATATCTGTAGTGCGTGTATCTGCCGATGGCAATGATAATCAACAACTTTGGCGTATTCCGATGATGGGCGGCGAGGCAGAATTGATGCTGGATAGTATCGCCGAAATCGGCTACCATGAATGGATAAATGAGAGGATGATTGCACTATTTATTGTAGGAGAACCACATACTTTATTTATCGTTGATACGGAAAATGGCGATGTGCGGCGGGTGCGTTCAGATATTGGGCGTTGTCTGCGAATGAATCCTGATGGCAATTTGACTTTTGTGCATAAAAGCGAACTCGAAGGCTGGTACATCAAATCCGTCAATCCGCGCAATTTTTCCATTCGTCCTATTGTAAAAGCACTACCCGAATCTGAAGATTTTGCATGGGGAAAAGACGGTACAGTATATATGGCAAAAGGTAGTAAATTGTATCGTTTCAAAATAAGTCTGGACACCGACTGGCGCGAAGTGGCAGATTTTAGCGATTATGGTATTACGAATATCAAACGTATTGCTATTTCCAATAATAGAATTGCATTGGTAGATATAAAGTAAAATATTCTGATTTATATTATATGAAAATACTAAACACTACACAAATCCGCGAACTGGATGCTTACACGATTGAGCATGAACGGATTGCTTCTATTGATTTGATGGAACGTGCTTCTGCGGCGTTTGCCGAATGGTTTAGCGCGAATTATGGCAATTCGCGCCCCGTACATATCGTATGCGGACCGGGCAATAATGGCGGCGATGGCTTGGCAGTTGCCCGCTTGTTGGATGAGTTGTATTATCAGGTAGAGGTGTCGCTTTTTTTATTTTCAAAAACAAGCGCGGATTTTGATACCAATTTGAAACGCTTGAAAAGAAGGAGTAATGTACCGATTCATTTTATTAGTGAGGATATGGCACTTCCTGTTTTTGCCGAAAATACGGTTTTGATAGATGCGATTTTGGGTTCGGGACTGACACGTCCGGTTGAAAATTTCATTGCTTATTTTATTCAATATCTTAATAATCAAAAAATTACGCGGGTGAGTATTGACATTCCCTCCGGGCTTTTTGCGGATAAACATACTACGGGAACGAGTATTCAGGCAGACCGGACTTGTTGTTTTGAAGCACCGAAATTGGCATTTATTTTTCCCGAAAATAATGTGCGCGTAGGTCAGTGGACAGCAGTACCGATTGGTTTGCACCCGCAGAAAATAGCAGAGGCGAAGAGTCATTCGCATTACGTTGATACGGATTTTATCAAAAACATTATCAAAAAAAGAAATAAATACGACCATAAGGGAAAATTTGGTCACGCATTGCTCGTGGTGGGTTCTCGCGGGATGTTGGGTGCGGCACTGCTTGCTGCACAGGGTTGTATGCGTAGTGGTGTGGGCTTGCTCACTGTACACGCCCCCGAAGCCCTCGAAAATGCCTTGCTCTCGACCCTGCCCGAAGCTATGCACAGCCGCGATTCGCAGGCTTATTTTTCGAAGGTACCCAAGCTAAAAAAATATAATACAATCGGAGTCGGTTGTGGCTTGGGCGACCACGAATATACTGCCGATGCGCTCGAAAAATTGATACGAGAATGGAAACGCCCTATGGTCATTGATGCCGATGCGCTCAATCTGATTGGAGAGCGAAAATCGCTGCTAAAATACATTCCCAAAGGCAGTATCCTGACACCGCACCCGAAGGAATTTGAACGGCTTTTTGGAGTGCATCTCCATGATTTTGAGCGAAATACGACACAATCAGCCATGTCGGTAGAGCATGAAATTTATATCGTACTCAAAGGCGCACATACCTGCGTGAGTACGCCCGAAGGTGCTTGTTTTTTCAACTCAACAGGCAATCCGGGTATGGCTACGGCGGGTAGTGGCGATGTGTTGACGGGCATTATTACGGGCTTATTGGCGCGAGGATATGCAGCGAAAGAAGCAGCTATTGCAGGTGTATATTTACACGGTTTGGCAGGAGATTTGGCAGCAGAAAAAATCGGTCAGGAGAGTCTGATTGCAAGTGATATTATTGAGCATTTGGGAGCTGCTTTTCTGGAAATTAGGTGAGACGAGAGAGGTGAGAGGCGAGACGAGTGAGCTTAGACGAACGCAATTTTACGGGGATAAATCAATATAATTGTCAGGTTTTTTGTTACTTTGCAGTTTGAATAAAGAACTAACACAGAAGTACGAAATAAGTCATTCAGTTTAATTTGAAAACAAATAGAGCCTATACAGAATCAGCTAAAAAAGCAAGGTTTTACTCGAATTTAAATTGGGCTTAGTTAATTATTTAATTAGTGATTAGTTAGTTATGGACTTTGTATGGTGAAAAAGGTCTCCATGAAAAGGTTTATTTTCTGAACATAAAAATCTAATTGTATTTTTAAAAATATATAATACTTGCTTAAAAACAATTTTTAGACTTTGAGATGACTCGGAAAAATAATGACCTTTTTCATGCAACAAACTCTCATAATAAACTGACTAATTAACTAATCACTAATAACGCCAATTTAAACTTAAACTTAGACATCTCAGCTATGCCAAAGCATTTTATTTCTAATAAAGATGAATCACCACCCTTGTTTCACAATAAATTTCTTGACCTGTTTTCGCGGGTACATTGGAGTGTGCCGCTATTTGTATTTGTGCCTGTTGTGTTGGCATGTCTCTATTGGGGCTTGGTGGATTACAAATTGGGTTGGTTGATACTGCCCTTGTATGTGGCTGGTGCCTTGTTTTGGACGCTTGCAGAGTATGTCCTGCACCGCTTTGTATTTCACTACGAACCACCGGGCAAATTGGGCAAAAAAATCCACTTTATTGCACACGGAATACACCACGATTATCCGAATGATTCCTTGCGCTTGGTGATGCCGCCGGCTTTGGGTATTCCTTTGGCTTTTTTATTTTACTACCTGTTTTCCAACCTCTTAGGTGTAGCCAATACCATGCCTTTTTTTGCAGGATTTATTAGCGGCTACCTCCTTTATGACATGACGCACTACGCACTGCACCATGCCAATATCAAACATCCGTATTGGAAAAAACTCAAAGAACATCATATGGTTCACCACTATCACGACCCCGAAAACGGCTACGGTGTCAGCAGCGATTTTTGGGATAAAGTCTTTCGTACAGAATTTAACTTAGTGAAAAGAAGTAAAACGGTGGACGGCGGACGCTAGAAAACGGCAGACGATTTTACGAATAACGAGTCAACGAATAATCACGATGCACCTCTTACAATTTTTCTTAAAAAGACTTGCCTACGGGATATTGGTATTGGTTTTGGTCGTGGTGATAGTGCTATCAATTATCTATCTTGCACCGGTCAATGCTGCACGACTGACTTTCGGACAAAATGCCGATGCCGCTATGGTAGAGCAAAAGAAAAAAGAATTGGGCTTGGACAAACCCCTCAGAACACAATTTCGGCTTTATCTCAATGATGTCTCTCCCCTATCCATTCACGAAAATACAACATATAATCAACAAAAATATAAGTACTTAAAACTCATTCCCTTTGGTCAGCGCGTTTTTGTGCTCAAATTTCCGCACTTGCGCGAATCCTTCCAAACAGGCAGAAAAGTATCGGATATGCTGTGGGAGGCGATACCCGCAACGGTGATTTTGGCAGCTACTGCTATGTTTTTCGGAGTATTGATTGGGGTGATTTTGGGTATTATTGCGTCTTTAAAACAGTATTCGTGGTTCGATAATCTGGCGGTGATTACTTCTACCTTTGGCTACTCGCTGCCGAGCTATGTGACGGGGATTATCATTGCCATTATATTTGGTTATTACCTCAAAGATTGGACAGGACTGAACATACAAGGTGGACTGACGGATATAGATAATTTTACGGGAGAACGAGTTTTCATTTGGAAAAACCTTATCCTTCCTGCGATTGCTTTGGGCATTCGTCCGGTAGCATTGATTACACAATTGACGCGCTCTTCGATGCTTGATGTGCTAAATGAAGATTATATCCGCACCGCCCGCGCCAAAGGGCTTTCATTTTACAAAGTCGTTTTCAAACACGCACTCCGCAATGCGCTCAATCCTGTGCTTACGGCAGCTTCGGGTTGGTTTGCGAGCCTTTTGGCAGGGGCATTTTTTGTAGAAAAAGTCTTCAATTTTAATGGCTTGGGGCTGCTGACTATCAATGCTTTAGTCAATTATGATTTGCCTGTGGTATTGGGTGCGGTCTTGTTTTCTGCTTTTATTTTTGTATTGATAAATTTATTGGTAGATATGCTGTATGCTTTGTTGGACCCGCGAGTGGTGGTTGGGAAATAAGAGCATTTTTGATTGAGTCCAAAATAATTAGACTTTGTTTTTTGGGTAATGTTATACATGTAATGCTATTGAACCACTACACTACCGAATTTTCATGCTTATCAGTAATTTATACTTTGTGTCTTCGTGCCTTTGTGGCAGTTTTCAATTTTGAATTATATTTAAATACATTAAAATGCCCCTAATATTTTACACACTCATCAAAAATAATGGAATCATTGAATCAAAAATCCTAAAATATCGTTAGAATACATAAGAAAATCAATAAATGTTAAATTTGGCACTTTCATTGTAAACTGTAAGGCTGTTACTTTTATAATCATTCAAAATTAATCATGAATTTCTCTAAGGCTAAGACATATCTCGAAAAAATCAACTTACTATACCAGGGTATTCAGGAGGATAATCAGGTGAGTCCGATTGAGCGTAAATTGATGTTGGATTATATTTCCAATTTATATGATTGCTTTTGGTACGATGAAGCACAAAACGGCAAAGCTACAACACCTTCTGTACAAAAAACTACGCCGCCCCCTCCGGTGAAAGTTGCCACTCCTCCTCCCCCACCGCCGACACCCACTCCTGAAGTAGTAGAAGTTCCCGTAGCTCAACCTGCTTATGTGCCACCCGCACCCAAGCCTACACCCACACCCACACCTGTCGCAGCAGAAAAACCTCAACCTAAAAGATTTGACCTCAACCTGAATAAAGCAAAAGTAACACCTGCTGCTGCAGTAGGTTTTAATGCGGTATATAATGAATTATTTGAGCAGGAAGGCACAAAAGATTTGTCGCAAAAACTGAGTGAACGCCCTATTTCCTCACTAAAATCTGCTTGGGGAGTAGGCGATAAATTTTTGATTGTCAATGAATTATTTGGCAAAGACATTTCTGCTTTTGACGATGCTATTGACAATCTGAATGGCATGTCGGGCATAGAACAGGCGCGAGGCTATCTGGAGCAAAATGTCATTGAAAAATACAATTGGACGGATGTAAATAAATTGACCGTTGCCAAGAATTTTATTAAGACAGTGCAGAGACGATATATCTAAACATTCCAAATTCTAAATTCCAATTTTTCCCTGATTTTGAAATTTTAAGACTTAAAAAGCGTCATCTCAATATTTGAGGTGACGCTTTTTTTATTAGAAAAATGCCTCCAAGCTCTTTCTGCATAAGTACATGCGCGAACCGGAAGTGTTGCACTGACACAAGTTACATTTCATATCTTCTCTCGTCTAAAAAAATAGCATAAACTATACGTTATGAGAACATTAGAATTTTCATTCCGTTTAAGTTCTTGTATTTCAAATTTTGATTATACTAAGGTACAACAAGTATAAAAGGTGTCTTTCTAAGCAGAATTTGAAATTTATTTCACAACACAACCAACCATTTATATATTACACTGCGTTGTAGTAGTTGAATTAAGTGATTTTCGATTTTCCGATTTTTGATTGTTTTACAATTAAACAATCAAAAATCACCAAATCAAAAATCAAAAATCGAAATGAAGTACTCGCAACATAGCACAGAAACTGAACTCATCGAGGGATGCCGTCGCAAAGACCGTCTCGCGCAGGAGTACTTGTACCGCAAGTATTACGGCAAGATGATGAGTGTGGCGATGCGCTATGCCGATTCTCAAGAAGAAGCAATCGAGATTCTCAATGCGGCATTTTTGAAGGTCTTTCATGGCATCGAAAAATACAGCCGACGTGAGAAAAGTTCCTTTAGCGGTTGGGTAGCCACCATAGTCACCAATGCGGCGATAGACCACATCCGGCGACATACCAACTACCGCAATCGTATGGAATTTAATATCGAAAAAGAACCCGCGATAAGCAATTTGGCATTAGAAAATTTGGGGATGGAAGACCTCTTCCGCATCATCCAAAAACTGCCAAAAGCCTCGCGTACCGTTTTTTCGATGTATGCTATCGACGGGTACAAGCACCGCGAAATCGCTGACATCCTAAACATTAGTGAAGGAACATCAAAATGGCATTTTTCGAGTGCAAAAAAAGAACTACAACGATTGATTATCAATCAGGATAAGCATTTAAAAGCAGTGTAATGAGCGTCCCTAACAATATAGAAAATTTTGATTGGGGGAAATTAAAAGACCACGAATTCGAATACAATGAAGCGGCTTGGCAAGACATGGAAAGCCGCATCAATGCTACCGAATCTCCTTTTAATTTCCTGCAAAACATACAAGCCTTTCTCACACTGGCAACGGTATTTTATTTCCTTGTCGTGTTGGTATTGGTATATCAAGTCACTTCAAAATCTACTGATAATCAATTCATTAGCAAAAATAAAAATACCACTCAACAAATTAACACAGCCTTGTGGCTTCCATTTTTAAGCAATATTCATCAAGCACCCAACTCACCTTACCTCTGGAATCTGACCGCCTCAAACACTTACTTTGGCGAAGGCTTGCCCGTACTTCCGGCAAGCAACGCTAAAGCTAATGCACCTCGCATCCTCAGCCTTTCCCAAAGGCTTCAAAACTATGATGCCTTTACAAATCCCGACAAAGTTTATCTCCATACCGACCGCACGCTCTACCGCCCCGGCGATGATATTTGGTTCAAGGCTTATGTGCGCGACGCAGGTACGTTACGCGCCAGCAATATGAGCGAAATGCTCTACGTCGAACTCATCAATCCTGCGGGAAAAACACTACACAAACGCAAACTCACCGCACTCGACGGATATGCAAAAGGCGATTTCCGAATCAATGAAGAAATGTCCGGCGGGATTTATAAACTAAAAGCCTATACCAATTGGCAGCGCAATTTTGAAGATTATTTTGAAAAGGAAATACAGGTACAAAAACCTGTCATTCCTAAGCTGGCAATGCAACTCGAATTTGAGCGAAAAGCCTATGGTGTAGGCGATGAAGTTACAGCAAATTTGACCCTCAAAACCCCTGAAAACCAGCCTTTAAAAGAAAATCCATTTGAATACAAAATAAATATTGAAGGAAAAGAAATTCTAAAAAAATCAGCAACTACGGATAAGGAAGGCAAGTCCAATCTGAAGTTTATTCTGCCCGATGAATTGAATAGCATAGACGGCTTGTTGAATGTCGTGATTGACTATAAAGGAACGAAAGAATCCATTGCGCGTCCCGTACCCATTGTCTTGAATAAAATTGATGTGCAGTTTTTTCCTGAAGGCGGCGAATTAATTGGCGGAATCCCTGTGCGTGTGGCGTTCAAGGCATTAAATGAATTTGGAAAATCGGCAGATATAGAAGGCGTGATTGTCAATTCAAATAATGAAAAAGTAGCCCCATTCCAAAGCTACCACCAAGGCATGGGCGCAGTAGAATTTACACCTCAATACGAAGATACCTATACCGCAAAAATCACCAAACCACGTAATATCACCCAAAAGTTCAAATTGCCCGTAGTCAACGGAACAGGATTTGCCCTCAAAATTGATAATCGCAAAAAATCCTCTTTAGATGTAGGCGTGGTTTCTACACAAAAAACAAAATTGACCCTTATCGTGCAGTCACGCGGACAGATATGGTTGGAGAAAAAGATAAATGTCAAGCCGGGCATTACACCTGTGACGATTTCTACATCCAAGATGCCAATGGGTATCGCGCAGATTACTTTGCTCACACAAAATGAAACCGAACTCGCCGAGCGACTCGTTTTCCTCAACAAACACAAGCAACTCAATATCTCTATTGATACAGATAAAAAACAATATTTGCCGCGAGAAAAAGTAGAAATGACCATCAAAGTAAAAGACGAAAACGGCAGACCCGCACCCGGCAATTTCTCCCTCTCGGTAGTTGATAATAATTTGCTTTCATTTGCAGATGATAAGCAAGCAAATATATTGGCATACACCTTATTATCTTCTGATATTAAAGGAAATATAGAAGAACCTAATTTTTACTTTGAAAAAAATAATGCGAAAGCAGACGAAGCACTCGACCTGCTGATGATGACACAGGGTTGGCGCAAATTTGAATGGAAAAAAATCAATATCGCTGATAATATTGCAGTCAAATATGCCAATGAAAAAGCAACACTCGCAGGTGTACTACGGGGAGAAGACAGTCAAGTGATTGCTGATGCTTCCATCCGTATATCGGGTACATCTCTACGCCAACGTACTGACGAAAATGGTAAATTCCGCTTTGAAAATGTGGACATATCGAAAGGAGCGCATCTTCAAATTCAGGCAGAAGGCTACCCTGAAAATTGGGCGAGAGTCAAAAAGCATAGCGAGGCACTTTCTTTCCTACTTAGCAAGCAATCTGCTAAGGTTGCAGATATGACCAACTATGTCGGCAGATACACCTCAACCCGCATCGAAGCCATTCCCGCAAGGTACGAAACCGTCACCGAACAATACGAAATCCAACCCGCTTCCAGCCAAATGGTTGCTACCCAACCCGTATTTGAAAAGGTCATGGATAGCATATTGGTAAAACCTGCTACTGCTACGGAAGCTGCTCAATATCAGTTGTTTATAAAAGATATTTTAGTAGAAAAAGCAGCCTATGAAGAAGTAGAAATTCCTGCCGAATACGGGGAGAGAGAACATAAGGTTCTGAAAACACCCGCTACGACTCGCGAGGTAGCTATCCCTGCTCAATACTCAAGCATAACACGTCGCGTATTGGTCGGAAATGAGTATAAAACCATAACTGAAACCACCGACAGAAGAAGCGAAGCACAAGACGATATAGTAATAGGAATTGACCAAAATAGCTATGCTTTAGGATTTGAAAATACTTTGAATTACACATGGAAACTTCCAGAAAATAACTTGTCACTTCCTGAATTGACAGGTAAATTATCCGCCGCAGGAGTCAGCACGAAAGATATAAAACCTTTAGAGGATAGAAATGTAGCAAATTATAAAATGTACTACCTCAAAGAAGTAGAAGCTGCCAAAACAGAGGAAATCAAAGTACCTGCCGAATACATTACCAAAGAGCGCAGAGTATTGGTCGAAGCCCCGAAAGCCGAGAAAGTAGAGGTATCTGCACAATTTATTGAAGTAGAAACTTGGGTGAAAAATGAATTTGGTGATTACGAAATTAAACTGGAAAAAAGAGAAACTATTCCGGCGCATTTCATGTACCATATCACACCTGCAAAATTTGATACGATTCAGGAACAGGTGAAAATTTCATCACCTGTCGAGCAAATAAAAGTTACGCCGCCTACCTACGAAGTTCGTTCAAAAACCATCACCAAATCTGCCGAAGAAGGTTTCACGATGAACGGTTTTTACCGCGCCCGTTCCTTCTACGCCAATAAATATGACAAGGCACGCAAGTCTGACAAACGCACTGATTTCCGCCCAACGATTTACTGGAATACCAATGTGAATATTGGAAATAGTGGTACAAAAACCCTTACATTTTACAACTCGGATGCCAGTACGACTTTCCGTACAGTCTTAGAGGGTTTTTCGGAAAAAGGTGGTATCGCACATGCTATACACAAGCATCATACGCAGATTCCACTTGGAATGGAAGTCAAAGTACCATCGAATATATTACTCGGTGATAAGGTATCTATTCCCCTGACAATCAGCAACAATTCAGGTGATGATGTAAAAGGTAAATTAAAAATCAGCGCACCAAAGCATTTTAAATTATTAGAAGAAATTCCGGCAGAACAAAATATTGCAACAGGAAATGCCAAGACCATTCTCCTCGAATATGAAGCCACAGATGTAGCAGACGGCACATTCAAAATTCGATTTGACGGCGGTGAATTTAAAGATGAATTTGAGGCAAATATTAAGACGGCAAAACGCGGCTTTCCCGTCGAAACCATGTATTCGGGCGCAGAAATGACGCAGGATTTTGAGCTAGATATTCGTGAGGCAATAAAAAATAGTCTTGATGCACAACTAACGATTTATCCCGACATTCTCGGTGAAGTAATGACGGGATTGGACCGTATGTTGAGGCAGCCGCGTGGGTGCTTTGAGCAAGTTTCGAGTAGCAATTATCCAAATATATTAGTATTAAATTATTTATTAGAAAATAATATTATTAATAATGATATTGAAAAAACCGCAAACACATATTTAGCCGAAGGCTATAAAAAACTAATAGCTTATGAAGTAGATGGCGGTGGTTTTGATTGGTACGGACGCACACCTGCACACGAAGGATTGACGGCTTATGGTCTGATGCAATTTAAAGACATGAAATCCGTATATTCTGTTGATGATGAAATGATTAAGCGAAATGCCGAATGGCTACTCAGCAGAAAAGACGGCGAAGGCAGTTGGAAAATTAACTCAAAACACCTGCACAATTGGAGCAAATCTGAAGTGATGGATGCTTATATTAATTGGGCATTGGCAGAGGCAGGATATGGCGGAAAAATTCAGGAAGAAATCAATACATCTTACGAAAAAGGATTGTCAGAAAGTGACCCTTATACTTTGGCTTTATTGGCAAATACGCTGTATCTGACCCACGATGGACGCTTCGAAAATGTGCTTAATGAATTGGTCAAATTGCAATTAAATAATGGTAGTTGGAAAGGCAAGACGCACTCTGCGATGTACTCCAGAGGAAAAAATCTGGAAGTAGAAAGCACCGCATTGGCAATGCTCGCTTTGATGCGAAAAGACCAATTTAAGGGCGAACTCACGCAAGCTGCCCGATACCTGACCGCAGCCAAAACATCTCGTGGATTCGGCTCTACCCAAGCCTCCGTATTAGCCATGAAAGCCCTCACCAATTACGCCAAAATTATGAATAACGAAGCAAGTGATGGCGCAATTAGTATTTTTGTAAATGATAAAAAAGTACTCACAAAAAAGTATGAAGTTGATAGCAATCAGCCGATTACATTTAAAAATATTGAGAAATATATAAATTCAGGCAAGCAAAAAGTCAGTGTAAAATTTGAAGACACCGAAACGGCATTAGCCTTCGACCTCTCGGTGAATTATACGACAAACACCCCACCAAATCACCCCGCCACAAAGGTCAATTTGGAAACACAAATCTCCGATGCCTCTACAAGCACCGGAGAAACCGTCCGCCTGACGGCTACCCTTAGCAATACAGTAAATAATAGCCTACCCAACACAGTTGCCCTCATCGGTATTCCCGCCGGATTGAGCGTACAGGCATGGCAACTCAAAGACCTTCGCGACAAGGAAGTTTTTGATTACTACGAAATGTGGGACGGCTATCTCGTACTCCACTACCGCGACCTGCAAGCCAATGAAAAACAAATCATCTCGCTTGACCTCAAAGCAGACATCGCCGGAACATATGAATCCCCATCTTCATGTGCGTACATGTATTATACTGATGAAGTAAAATACTGGGCAGCCCCAAGCAAAATTACTATTGAGTAGCGAGTTGCGGGTGTCGAGTTGCGGGTTCATTTTTGTAAAACGAAAACAGAAATAACTCACAACCCGGAAACCTATGACAACTCAAATCAAACACTTAACAGGTAGTAGCAGGCATTTCACGAGAATGTCTGCTTTTTTTATGTCTATACTTAGAAGTACAAGTTTAAGTTTAAGTTTAAGTTTAAGTTTAAGTTTAAGTTTAAGTTTAAATAAGTAATTCATTTTCAATGAATTATCATAATTAAAAGTGTCGTTTAGTTCAGTCCAACCACTTACCGTAAAACGATTTTTCAAATCGTTCTGCAAAACATTTGTCATTTTCGGAGATAAGGTTTACTTTTCGTTTTTGTTCACGCACTTCAAAATTTTGATATGAAATACATTGTTTTTGTACTAACTTTCTGTTTGATGGTCTTGATACCGCAGGAAAGTTTTGCCGTACTTGCCCCTGCCAAAGAAAATGCCCCTGCATACGAGGAAATGAGCAAAGCCGAAAAAAAAGCATTTCGCAAAGACCTTCGCAAACGCATCAAGGCTGCCAAAAAATCGGATGCACCGCGTCTTGAATTTGATAGTTATAGGACGATGGGTATCTCTTTGTCGCTGATAGGTTTGGCTGGTGTCGTGGTGGGTAGCGTACTTGGTATCGGGATACTCAATTGGCTCGGCGGATTGGTGCTAACTGCCGGATTGGTGATTCTGATTTTGTATTGGCTTGAAGTGATTTGATAATACGCAAATGCGAAATGCTTAAATATTACTTACTGTTTGGCGCGATTTTGATTGCGCTGTCTTTTTATTTTGATTATCACAAAATCATATCTTTAAAACCCTGCTCGTCACACACTTGGAGACAGGCAGATGGGGCTTCTATTGCCGCAAATTACTACCGCGACGACCTGAAATTTTTCAAACCGCGCATCTACAATCAGCAAACGGGCAAGGGAGGCTACACCGCCGGAGAATTTACGGGAACCTATTGGTTGGCGGCTTTGTGTTATAAGATTTTCGGAGGAGTGAATGAAGTTTTTCTGCGTGGTATTCACCTCTTGATTTTCTTTGGGGGCTTGTTCGGTTTATTTCGGATTGCCTACCATTTTCTGGAAGATGTGTTGTTGTCTTTTTGTCTGGCATTGCTGTTTTTTGCTGCGCCGGTGCTGACTTTTTATGCCAATAGTTTCTTGCCGGATGCGCCTGCTTTTGGTTTCCTGCTGATGGGTTGGGCGATGTTTTTTTCTTATACCGAAAACCGAAAAGGGAGTCGTTTTTGGGCGGCGTTTATTCTGTTTGCTTTGGCGGGTTTGATGAAAATTACGATGCTGATGAGTGTCGTGGCTTTGGCTTGGGTGTTTGTATTGGAATGGCTTGGTTGGGTGAAGTTTAATCCGCTAAATCAACGTGAAGTTCTCCCCAAAGAAGAAGATGTACGCGAACAAAAGTTATTTCCAAAACCGCTTCAAGCTTTGGCGGGATTTGCTTTGGCGTTTATTTTAGTGGGGACTTGGTATGTGTATCTGAGGTGGTATAAGGCGCATCATGGCAATGTGTATTTCTTTGCTCAATTGAAAGCGATTTGGTCGGGCGAGGATATGAATTTGCTGATTTATACCTTGTATCGGACGGTGTTTTTCTGGACTAAATATTACTTTTTTCCTTTGGTACATATCATTTTTGTGCCTTTGATTTTTGTGGTCTTATTGGGGCGGCGTTCTCCGGGAAATCTGTTGTACGCACTGACTTTTTTCACATTCGCAGGGGCTTTGGGGATTTATTTTATGTGGTTTTACCAATTTATTGACCATGATTATTATGTGATTAACCTGTATATTTTTCCCGTATTTCTCATTTTATCAAGTTTAGTTATTCTCAAAAAATATTTTATACATATTTATAATTCATTATTTTTCAAAATATTAATTATATTATTTATAATTATAAATATTTTTTATGCAAAACAAACTATGAATCATCGTTATGGTGGTTATATGGATTACCGACTAAATGAGCAATTGGCAGAACCCGAATTTCATACTTATTTGAATGAATTGGGCATCACGCGAGATACTTGGGTCATCAGCGTACCCGGCGGTGCGCCCAATGCAACGCTTTACCTACTCGACAGACCCGGATTTACGGAATGGATAGACCGCACAGGCAGCCGCCCTAATGTAGACGTGATACGCGATTGGCAGGCACGCGGCGCACGATATTTGATTGTGAATCGCCTTGATTATTTGGAAAAACCTGTGATGCAGCCCTTTTTAGATAAAGAAATTGGACGATACAAGGATCTGCGGGTTTTTGATTTGGAAAAATGATACACTACTCTCCCAAACGTTTTTTTAATTCTTCGATTAATTTTTTTTGTGCTTCCAATGCTTTTTCTTTTTCTTGTAATGCTTTCTCCTTTTCCTGCATTTCTTTTTTATTTTCTTGCAATGCTTTCTCCTGTTCTCGCATTTCTTTTTTATTTTCTTGCAATGCTTTTTTACTTTCTTGCATTTCTTTTTCCAACGCCTCAAACTTCTTCTTTTGCCTCTTTTCACTTGCCCGAATCATAGCATTGATGGTACGATGTGCTTCTCGTTCAATTTCGAGTTCTTTTCTGGTTTTGGGGTCGGTGCCGACGTAATGGAGTATATCGGTCATTTCTTTAATATCCTCATCATCAGTGTCATACAAATATTCTTTTACGGTTGTTGTATCATCTATAAAATGATTTTGCTCAAAAATACTCAACAATTTGTCAAGTTTGGTTTGATATTTACCGTTGATGCGCTTTACTTGTACCACATAGCTATCATGAGTGAGATTCTCAATAAATTCATTTCTTTCTTCTAAAATTGATTGATTAATCAAATCTCGATACTGGCGGGCTACATGTACACAAGCAGTTTCTATTTCGGGCAATGTAAACCCCAAAATATATATGGTCGTAATCGGCAAGGTAACTTCTTCACCATTGACCATATCTTGTTTTTTATACTGTTCTGCCAGATAATTCCTGAAGCGCATCTGGTCAATGGGGTCTTTTGCCTTTTGTACTTCTATCAATATTTTTTTAGTCGTTCCTTCGTCGGTTCTGACCACTGCCATAAAATCAACACGAAATAAACGAAGGATACCTAATGCTTTAAATTTTTTCTCATCATCATAGGTGAATACCTGCGGCTTGAGTTCCAATGATTCTACTTGCTGACCAAGCATGGTACTCAAAAAGAACTTCGCCACACGGTCATTCTCCATTAACCGCTTAAAAACAACATCATATATTGGATTAGCAATTACCATAAATTACATTTTTTACAAAATTACACAATAAATACAAAAAATGCGAATAACAGTTTTGAATACTAGATGCGAAACTAAGCCAAATTTGATAGACTTTTTCATATCATCGTCTCAAAATACAATGATTTGAAGTACCTTTGCCCCGATGCAATTAGTCCACGATATTTTCGTTTTACTAAGAAAGGAAGCCATACTCGAATGGCGGCAAAAATACGCGATAGGCGGTATTTTGCTTTATGTGCTTTCGACGGTGTTTGTGGTGTATATTGCTTTCGTGCGTGTAGATGCGAAGACTTGGAATGTATTGTTTTGGATAATCATGTTATTTGCTTCAATTAATGCGGTGGTCAAAAGTTTTGTACAAGAAAACAGTCGCCGACAACTCTACTTCTACACCCTCGCGCATCCAACGGCAATCATTCTCTCAAAAATCCTTTACAACACCCTACTCTTGGGATTAATTAGTATATTGACCTTCGTAGCCATGTCCTTTTTTACCCAAAATATGGTCAAAGATGCGGGGCTTTTCGCGCTGATTTTATTCTTGGGCAGTCTTGGTTTTTCGATTGCATTTACATTCATTGCCGCTATCGCAGCCAAAGCCAATAACAGCGCAACCCTCATGGCAATCATGGGCTTCCCCGTAGTCATCCCCATCTTACTGACCCTCGTAAAACTCTCCGCCAATGCCCTTCGAATCATACAAGATACGGCTTATTGGCGCGACATCAGCATTTTGCTGGCTATTGATGTGATTTTATTGACACTTGTTATTATACTCTTTCCGTATTTATGGAGAGACTAATGTTCTTTGTTCGTCGTTCTACGAAACAACTTAGTACAACGAACAAAGAACAAAGAACACAAAAAACTATGTGGTGGAAAATACTGGGCGTAGTTCTGATGCTCTACACAATCATTGCGGGAATGTTGATTCCCCTTTCGCCCGCTACGGCATACATTGACGCGAACAAAACCGATACCGGAACACGCCTCGAAATGACCGTTTACGGCTACAATACGCACTACACACAAGCAGACGACCTGCGTGTGTGGCTCAAACGCGATACAACCGGATATGCTTTATGCGCCAATGAAATCAAACCAATTTCGGACAACAAAATATCCGTAGCATTTGATTTGCCCGGTCGTGTATCGTATTTCGAGGGCGCGACAGATTTCTCATTAGTAGTGGATAGTGGTACAAAAGATGGTTACTCGGTGCTACCTTCGGCGGTGAGTATCAATCAATTGCCCGGCAACATTCAGCTTGCAGAAAGTTGTGCGATTAACTCACTCAATCAGCGTGCAGGAATTACTTTTCCATTTAGAAATATCTTGGAAGAATCCATCCGTAGCCTTTATTTCCATGTACCCTTGTGGTTTGCGATGATGTTATTGATGCTGATTTCGGTCATTTATAGCATCGTCTATTTGAGTTCTAATAACCTATTATATAGTGTCAGAGCAGCCGCATATGCACGAGTCGGCGTACTTTTCGGAATATTGGGTTTGATTACAGGTGCGATATGGGCAAAGCATACTTGGGGTGCCTATTGGAGTTGGGATGTCAAGCAAAATACGGCGGCGGTAGCTGTCCTTATATATATGGCATACTTCGTGGTACGCGATTCATTTGACGACCTCGACAAGCAGGCACGTATTTCCTCCGTTTATAATATCTTTGCTTTTGCTTCGCTGATTCCATTATTATTCGTCATACCTCGTTTGGCGGATAGCCTACATCCGGGCAACGGCGGCAACCCTGCACTCGGCAGCAATGACCTTGACAATACCATGCGAATGGTCTTCTACCCCGGTGTCATTGCTATGATGCTTATTGGAGCTTGGATGTCCAATTTATTATGGAGAATTAATTGGTTAAGATTAAAAAGATTGAGTAATTTTTGATTCCGTGATTTTCGATTTTTGATTGGATTTTGCTTCGCAAAATTTTTATTTAGATAGGCGTTTTTATTATTTTAAAATAAATTAATTTTATAATTAATTATTTATCAGATATAAATAATTTAAAAATAATTACAATAAGTTTTAATTGCGAATTAACCAATTACTAATCACCAATTAACTAATCACCACATTATTACACATCAAAAAATCATTACTCCGAAAAAAGAAATTTATTGACATTGAAAAAAGAAATTTCCACGAATTATTTTGCAGAATATTCTAAAATATTGCTTTAATTTGCCCTAAGTTTTCATTATGAGAAAAGTTGTATTATCTTTTTTACTACTTCTATCGGCTAATTTATTATTAGCACAAGGAAGTGGAACTGATTTTTTTAGAAATATCGGTAAAATCTATGTTGTCGTAGCCATTATCGTTGCTAGCTTCATTGGGATTGCGCTATTTCTATTTTATATAGAAAGAAAGGTAAGTCGCCTCGAACGCGAATTGGAAGACAAATAATTTTTGATTTTTGATTCCGTGATTTTTGATTCATTAAAGCGTGTTGAATTATTTTTTTGTAAAAAAAATAAAATTCAATCAAAAATCGCTCAATCTAAAATGATTCATTCAAAATTTTATTCAAATGTCTAATAAACATTATAGCTTTATCAAAGGCGTAGAAGATTACTTTGATAAAGCGGCTGCCGCTACCAACCTGCCCGACGGCTTGCTGGCACAAATCAAAGCCTGCAATGCCATCTACAAGATGCAATTTCCGGTCAAAATTGGCAAGGAATACCAAGTCATCGAAGCCTATCGTGTACAACACAGCCAGCACCGCCTGCCGACCAAAGGCGGGATTCGTTATGCACCGAATGTCAATCAAGATGAAGTCATGGCATTGGCTTCTTTGATGAGTTTCAAATGTGCAATTGTGGATGTACCCTTTGGTGGTGCCAAAGGCGGCGTGAAAATCAATCCGCGTGATTACACAGTGGGGCAACTGCAAAAAATTACGCGCCGTTATGCGTCCGAATTGGTCAAGAAAAACTTCATTGGTCCCGGTCTTGACGTACCTGCACCTGACTACGGTACAGGCTCGCGAGAGATGGCATGGATACTTGATACCTACCTTGCATTCGGTAAAGGCGAAATTGATGCCGTAGGTTGTGTGACGGGTAAACCCGTAAAACTCAACGGTATACGAGGACGTACAGAAGCTACCGGACGCGGTGTATTTTACGCGCTTCAAGAGGCAATGAGCATCAAAGAAGACATGAAAGCACTCGGACTCGAACCCGGTACTGAAGGTAAAACAATGGTCATTCAGGGCATGGGTAATGTAGGTTCATACACCGGTACGATTTCGCAAGACGAAGGTGGTTTCAAAATCATTGGCGTATCTGAGTACGAAGGCGGTATCCACAGCAAAGATGGTATTGATATTCACAAGCTGCTCAAGCATCGTAAGAAAACGGGTTCTATTCTTGATTTTCCGGGTGCAACGAACCTGAAAAGTCGCGAAGCAGCACTCGAACTCGAATGTGATGTACTCGTACCCGCCGCACTCGAACACCAGATTCATGGCGGTAATGCAAAAAATATCAAAGCTAAAATCATCGCCGAAGCTGCCAACGGACCAGTAACACCGGATGCAGAGGAGATATTGCTCAAAAAAGGTGTCTTGATTATTCCTGATATGTATATCAATGCAGGTGGTGTGACGGTATCGTATTTTGAGTGGTTGAAAAACCTCTCGCACATGCGTTTTGGGCGTATGGAAAAACGTTTTGACCAACAAACATACGAAAACATCGTTGGTTTGGTGGAAAAAACAACGGGTCAGAAAGTCGGTGCTAAAGAGCGTGCCATGATTACACGCGGTGCAGATGAGATTGACCTTGTACGCTCCGGTTTGCAAGAAACGATGATTACGGCATATCACGGTATTCGCGATATTCTCAAAAAGAATAAAAAAGTAGAAGACCTGCGAAGTGCCGCTTTCGTCAATTCTATCGAAAAAATTGCCAGCGATTATATTTCATTGGGTATTTTCCCTTGATTTAAGCAATTCTTTAAGTATTGATAATGAGCTAAAAATACATTTAAATAAATATTAATGTAGATTTTATATTTAAATTTTTCAACAAAATCAGGTTATAAATCATTTTGATGAAAAAAATATAAAAAACTGATTATCAGTAGATTATTGTATAGGTGCGGCTCCCTTTGTAAAATTGGAACACTCAAACCACTAAAGGCGAGTAGTTCCGATAGCTATCGGAATCACCCTTAAAATGCGAAATAAGGGTGTCGCAGCTATGCTGCTTAGAAGGTGAGAGGAACGTCGTTGTTAATCGGGTAGGAGGAAGTACAGATATTGAGTATCTTTACTTCCGTCCTTCCACACCATCCGGCATACGCTTTAACATACCAAGACGGTTTCTTCTAACAGTTGAACCATTTTGTCCGAGTGTGTAAATTTTCAAGAGCGTATAGACCATTTTGGTCGAACCAACTCTGATATAATCGAAGAAACTTTTCAAGTCTATAATCAACTACCCACTCTTTGCCCGATGCGATGTAGTGGCTGGCTTGTTGGACTGCGTCCAATGCGCTCGATCAGGACGAAAGCCATAGCTGTACTCGCTAAATAATGGCTCGTACAATAGGCTTAATTCTTGGTGCATCGCTTGTTGGACTAAGCGGTCAACAACCGTTGGGATGCCCCGTTTTTTCTTGTCTCGCATTAACAAGTCTGCTCTTTGTGTTAGAAAATTCAGTCCTTCGGGTTCAGCCTCTCTTGCCTCATTTAATTTTTATACCCTCTACATGGAGGTTCATTTGACAAGGTTTGTTTTCTTACTATGAGCTCTGCTGACTTCTCCCAACCTTTCGGACAGGAGACCTCCCGAGGTAAGTCTTTCGTTTTTCGATAGCTATCGGAACGACCAGATTTATTCCCTGCTGTCTCCGCACAACTTTTGGGCTTCCTGATTCATGGTTCAGCTACCCGACAATAGCGAGCCTTATATCTGATTTCTGTCCGTTAAAACCTAACTTTGCATACGGCTTCCTTCAGATTCCACCTCGCAGCAGACACCCTTGCCTTAGCTAAGATTCCTTGTCGTGTAGGTTCTTAGGGAACTTTCATCGTTAGAGTAAAGACATCTCGGCGCACCAAATAGGGTCGGTGCTAATGCACCTTTGCTTTATTTCTCATTCTAAAAAAACATCTAAACTTACTTTAAATAATTGATAATCAATGAATTAAATTGAGTGTAACTAATTTCTTTTGAAAATTGTACCTAAGATTAATTAATAATTTTATACATTAATTAAAATTTAAATTATCATGTAAAATACTACATAATATTTTTATTAACGTATTTTAAATTGATTGTCAGTACTTAAAGAATTGCTGTATTTTGGGTTTCATATTTATTTTTCACTGTTTCAAAAAAAACTTTATAATTCTACAATTTAGGGGTGCACCCCAATTTAGTAACGAGTAAATACCTACGCACAAATTCTTATTGATATGAAAATATTGCTCAAAACAGAAGTTGAACAAGATTACCGAACCGTATACAAAGGCTTTGACCGTGATTTGTTTCTGGCACTGAAGCCGCCCTTATTGCCTTTAGAATTGAAAAGATTTGATGGAAGTAAATCGGGAGATGAAGTACATATTCGATTAGGAAAAGGATTTCTGTCGCAAGATTGGAATGCCAAAATTGTGGAAGATAAACTCACCGACGAGGAGGTTTATTTTATTGACGAGGGAATAAAATTACCATTTTTCCTAAAAAATTGGCGACATAAACATCGCATCATCCGCACGGAAACAGGCGCGACTATCATTGACGATATTGAGTACAAGACCCCTACTCTACTTACCGATTATCTGATGTACCCCGTAATGTGGTTACAGTTTGCCGCCCGAAAGCCTGTTTATCGAAAGTATTTTAGAAAAGAGACGAGAGAGGTGAGACGAGAGAAATGAGATAAGAGACGAGAGATAAGAGACGAGAGAAATGAGATAAGAGACGAGAGACGCGAGATAAGAGACGAGAGACGAGAGAAATGAGATAAGAGACGAGAGACGAGAGATAAGAGCCGAGAGAAATGACTCGTTTCTTTTCTCTCGTCTCACCTCTCTTTTCTCTTTTCTCTTTTCTCACCTCTCTTTTCTCTTTTCTCAAACAATTCCTTGTTCGCCTAACCAACGCTCGGCATCTAAGGCAGCCATACAGCCTGTACCTGCGGCGGTGACTGCCTGACGATATACGTGGTCTTGAGCATCGCCGCTTGCAAATACGCCTGAAATATTGGTCTTTGAGCTATCGGCTTTGGTGACGATATAGCCCGTTTTGTCCATATCAAGCCAATCTTTGAAGATGCCTGTATTCGGCTTATGACCGATGGCTACGAAGAAGCCCGAAAGTGGAATGTCGGTCTTTTTGCCCGTTTTATTATTGAATACGCGGACGGCTTCGACTTCTGTATCACCAAGAATATCTTCGGTTTCCGTATTCCAGTGAATCTTGATATTTTCGCGTGCTACGACACGTTGTTGCATGATTTTGGAGGCACGCATCTCGTCACGACGCACAAACATGTGTACGGTAGGACAGAGATTGGAAAGATACAGGGCTTCCTCTGCCGCCGTATCACCTGCACCAACTACCGCTACGTCTTTTCCTTTATAAAAGAAGCCATCGCAGACCGCACAAGCAGAAACACCTCCGCCGGATTCGGCAAGGCGTTTTTCATTTTCCAAGCCCAGCCATTTGGCACTTGCCCCCGTAGCAATCACGATAGTATGTGCGTGCATCTCGTCGCCGCCTTCTGTCCATACTTTGTGCGGAGAACCCGAAAAATCGACTTTTGTAATCATTTCGTAGCGAACATCCGTCCCAAATCGCTCGGCTTGCGCTTTGAAATCTTCCATCATTTGAGGTCCCATGATACCGTCTTTGTAGCCGGGATAATTCTCAACATCCGTAGTAATCATCAACTGACCACCCGGTTCAGGTCCGGTATAGAGTATGGGTTTGAGGTTGGCGCGTGAAGCGTATATAGCTGCGGTATATCCGGCAGGACCTGAACCTATAATCAGGCAGTTTGCAATTTCTTTTGACATAATTTTTATTTGAGAGACGAGACTTGAGATGAAAGTTGAGACGAGAGAAGAAAGAACATTTATGTCTCTTATCTCGTGTCTTACATCTCTCATCTCTCTCAGCAATTTTTAAGTTGCAAAAATAAGCGTTTATTTTCTTTAACAACAATTGATTGCAGACAGTTTTGTTCAAAATCATAAAAAAAATAGGGATTCTGCATATTGCAAAATCCCCACGATTATTCTTGTTCATTGGATAATGAAATCCCTAGCCGGAATTTATCTTTTCACATAGTAATATTGTATGCCGGTTTCCGGGTCTTGCAGCCACAGTTGTCGGTCATTTACATTTATAATCCGCCTGACAATCGTAGGACAACCTTTGTAATAGGCATCCATAATGTGCAGGTCAATACCATTAGAAGTTTGTTTTAAACTCCACGAACCATTGGAAACATTCCAGTCATTCTCAATGAGTTGACCATAGCTATCTTCTCTATCAACTTTATAAGAGGTACGCCCCACTCTGGTAATATTGAATGTGTGTATACTACTGGTATCTTTTCTCAATTCATATCTATTGGTTTCGGGATTGAGTTGATAATGGTGGTCATATATGATAGTATCTCCCACAATTTTGTACATCACACGCCATTCACCTTTCATCGCTTTGAGTGTTTCGGAGACTTCTTTTCCTTCTCTTTGTGTGTTGTTTCCAGGTTGTGCTATACCTATTGTACAGCATGTTATCAGGGTAATAAGAATGAGTATTATCTTGTGCATCTTGAAATGAAACGTTTTTACTGTTTACAATTAAATTCAAATATTATTGATAAATATTGTGCCAAGTTTTTCACATTTACATTTTGCCCCTCCAAAACAAAAAAGGTGTCTTACTCGGAAGCAAGAACACCTTTCTCTACTTAAGCACTCATGAAGCATCTTTTACATTGTCATATTTATTTATAAATAAATGTCATTATAATTAATGAACTGAAAATGAACAATGTATTTTATATTTTTGATTCTCCATTTAAATGAAGAATGTATCATTTTTAATTTCAATGTTAAGACTAAAGACGTATAATTTAGTCACTAAACTATAAAGAGAAATTATTCGGAATATTCAAGATAATTATAAAAATCTTTTATTATTCCACAAAATTAAATGATTATAATTTATTAAAAGAACAATTTACTTATTTTATTTTTTAATAAAAAGAATATTTACTTGGGCTAATTCTTAAAAAAACGAAGTATTATTTTTGTGGATAAAATTCTTTTTTGTAACTTATTTTTTTTGAATTTATTGTTTATTCCATATGAAAATTCTTTCGCGATAGCGTTCTTCGTCGAAGGGCCACCTTCCTACTTGATATTTTCTTTCTAATTTTTCTTCAATATCATCGGGCAGGTCGGCAAAAAAATCAAGTCCCGTCAAATCTTCCACTTCATCTACACTTACCGCATAGGTATCAAGTGGTTTATCGCTT